>JACIYF010000149.1 GCA_014360065.1 Clostridia bacterium
GCACTTTTTCTGGCCAGCGATGAAGCTCGCTTTCTCCATGGCGAGGTAATCGAGGTGGACGGTGGTACCTTTAGTTCCGTAGTTGGCGGGGCGGTAATGGGCGAAGTATCCCAAGCTGGAGCGCAATAGCCATTAATTCAGGGTGAAGGAGGCTAGCATATGCCAGTTACTGCTGAGTTCATTGAGGAATTAAAACAGATAGTTGGTCCCCAGGCAGTATCTACCAGTCCCATTGACAAAGTTGTCTACATGCATTCCTTGGCCTATCACCTATTTCCTTGGCAAGCTGAAGTTATCGTGGTCCCCCAATCTGATCCGGCAGGCAACCACCCCATACCCCAAATCGTCAGCCTGGCCAACAAGTACAAAGTGCCGGTAACCTGCAAGGGCGGCATCGGCATGGGCGGTAGCGCCCCTCGCCAGGGCGGCGTTCTCATCGACATGTGCCGTATGGAAAAAGTCCTGGAGATTAATGAGGACTTGGGCTACGTGATTGCTGAGGGAGGAGCCAGCGTTTACCAGATTATGTACGAATTGCGCCAGCACGGCATGACCCTGCCTTGTTACGGAACCTATGAATCAGCCACCAACATTGGCGGCACCATCATTAACGCCGGGATTGGCTATGGCGAGACCCGTTACGGGTGGCTGGCCGATATGGTGACCGGCCTAGAAGTAGTGTTGCCCAATGGAGATGTAGTTCGGCACGGTTCTCTGGCCAACCAGTATACCGAGTTTGGCCCTTTCCAGCGCCACGTCAACGGCCCCGATGCCGTATCCCTTTATATCCAGTCCATGGGCAACTTCGGCATTATTACCAAGGTGGCCCTCCGTACCATCCACTTCAAGCGCGAAAACCTTCATGAATACTGCTATGCTTGGCGGCGGGACCAAATCGAGGATTTCCAAAAAGCTATGATTGAAATTGGTAAAACCAAGATCTACGACGTTCACTTCAACGATCGCTGGACCTTCTATTGGCAGATCAAGGAAGGCTGGTTACACGAAGTCCCAGATGATGCCTGGTTTTTCCTTCCCACCATGCTCTATGCCAACAACCAAAAGGAGCTGGAAGGGCAAGAGGAACTGATGCGAGACGTTTATACCCAGTATGGTGGCATCGAGGTTCCTGAAATTGCCCGGGTGCACATGCGGGGTGCCGACCCCAGCCGTTGGACCAGTTGGCATGTCCACGGGCCGGGCGGATGGATCGGTCCGGCGGCCCGGAACGGCGGCATGTTTGCCTGCATGTCCTTCTACTACCCTTTGACCAAGTTTGCTGAGATGTATCAGATCGACGAACAAATCAAGAAGCAAGTAGGCCTTTGGTGCCCAGAACATTTCCCTCAACACGATAGCTTCGTTACCAACGAACAATCCATTAAGGAGCAGTGGTTCTGCTCCTGGAATCCTTACAACCCTGAGCATCTCCAGAAAGTGGGGGCTTGGATGGGCATGGCCTCACAAATAGTTGCTCAAAAGGGCGCTTGCTGGCACGGGCCTTGTTTGCCCAACCAACCGCGTTACAGCTTCGAAAAGCTCGGGCCGGCCTATGATTTCCTGAAGGATATGAAAGACTACTTTGATCCCAACGACATTCTCAATCCTACGTCGATTCGCTAAGGAGGAGGGAAAAAGATGGCAAAAAACCGTCCTGTGGGCTTCGAAAGAATTAAGCGCTGGCTGTATGCAACGGACATGGACCAAGTGACCTCCGGGTGCACCTTGTGCGGCTCCTGCTTTGGTCGCGGCCCCTCCAATCCCATGGAAGATGAGCCTGGGTCCAAGTATAAATGCTTATCGTACAACTATTACCTCTTTCAAAAGTGGACGCCCAAAGCCCGCTGGCTAATGACTCAGAGAATTTATCATGGCCTTGAGCCTTTTACCGACGAATACAAGGACATCATTTTCCGGTGCACTACCTGCGGCATGTGCAAGGAAATTTGTGCCATCAACCCCGAGGGGCCGGTCGACGTAGTGATTGGGGCCAAGGAGGAGATAGTTAAGCGCGAAGGCCCTTACCCGCCGCATATACCGCTAATGGAGAATTTAGAGAATCTGGACAACCCTTGGGGCGGGCTTAAGGCCCGGCGGGGCAACTGGGCTAAAGGGTTGGGCTTGTTGGATGCAGCCAAGGATAAGGTGGAGGCCCTGTTCTTTGCCGGGTGTACTGCTTCCTTTGATCCCTATGTTCAGCTCATGGCCAGAGCCGGGGCGGCAGCCTTAAAGGCAGCCGGGGTGGGATTAGGTATCCTGGGGCCCAACGAGAAATGCTGTGGTAGCCCGGCCCGGATGAGTGGGAGCCGCAAGATCTTTGACCGCCTCCTGGATGAAAACCTTGAACAGTGGCAGGACTTAGGCATTAAGACTATTATCACCCCTTGCGCTGGCTGCTATATGCAGATCTCTACCCAATATCAAGCCAAAGAGCGTGGTATCGCCATCTACCACACCACCCAGTATATGGACAAGCTGATCAAAGAAGGCCGCCTAAAGCTGGTTAAGCCCATTGAAAAGAAAATTACCTACCATGACCCCTGCCACCTGGGTCGCCATGCTGGTGAGTACGAGGCGCCGCGCAACGTCATCAAGGCCATTCCCGGTGTACAGTTGGTGGAGATGCCCACCCACCGCCGTTGGTCGCGGTGCTGCGGGGCCGGCGGCGGCACCAAGGCTGCCTTCCCTGACCTTACGGAAATGGCTTCCTCGGATCGGGTCAAGGAAGCCCACGATACTGGTGCCGATATTATGGCTTCGGCTTGTCCCTTCTGCTATCAGAGCATGGGGCCGATGACCAGCCGCTACCCCAACTTTGAATTCAAGGACGTCATGCAGTTGGTGGCTGAATCCATGGATCTAGGTTCGGAAGCCCTAACTGTTCAGTCCTTGGATTAGGACGATATGGTTAACATGGAGTCCCCGGTACAGAGCCGATCCACTCTCGTACCGGGGACTCCACCTTCCACCTAAATCTAGGCTTTTATAGGGGTGAATACGTTGGCTTTGCTAATGGATCCTATCGAGTGCATCGGGTGCGGTGCCTGTGAAGTAGTCTGCGGGTTTCAGCGCGATGCCGCTTTCACCTTGACTTCCAGCAGCATCATTGTGTATCGAGCCGAAGAAAAAAAGAACTACTTTGGCCTGCTCTATAAAACCAAAACCGAGCTGGTAACCGGACGCCCTGAGGGGGTGCAGCGGGCCAAGCTGGGCGCATCCCAGCCTTCGGGCGGGGGCGCGGGGGGCAAGGAAATCCTAATTAGACCAGCCTGTGATGAATGTTCGGACGCGCCCTGTGCCCGCATCTGCCCCACCGGAGCTATTGAAATGGAGGAGGCCTAGCCAGATGAACCTCTATAACGAAAACATGATGATCATCGATCTAAATCGGCAAGAAACCCAAACCCGGGAGTTGGACCCCGACCTAGTTCAAGAGCAAATAGGGGGAGCCGCCCTAAACCAGGCCCTTTACCAAGAAATTTGTGCCCAGGAACCAGAATCGGACCCCATCGTTATTGGCACCGGGCCGCTCACCGGTACTCCCATCCCCGGGGCTGGTTTAAGCGTGATTACAGCTAAGAGTCCGGTAACCGACCAGCTGGCCCACGTGCCTATCTTGCAATGGATCGGGAGCGAGATTAAGTACAGCGGCTTTGACTTCATCGTCATCAAGGGAAAAGCTGAAAACCCAGTGTACCTGTGGCTTCACGATGGCCTGGCCGACATTGCCGACGCTAGCGCTATCAAGGATCAAGATGCCTGGCAGACTACCGACTGGATCCGCCGGCAGCGCGGCGACAACTTGATTCAAGTGATTTCCACTGGCTCGGCGGCCGCCAACCAATCGCCTAACGCCCAATTGGTACTTAACTACTGGCCCAGCGCCGATCACGTTGGCATGGCTAAACTCCTGGGTGAGAAAAAGGTCAAAGCCATTGCCTTCCGGGGCCTTGGCATCATCGACGTCGAAAACGGGGAGGGTTTAATTGAAGAAGCCATCTAGCTAAAGGATCGCATCCGCAAGGAGGTAGTCCGGCGCAAGGCGGGAGTAGTCTCCCTGGGGCCAGACCTGGGATGCCCTGATTTAACTGGGTGGCTTAAGCCCTTGGTGCACAGAAACCGCAGTTGCTTTGCCTGCCCGTTTCCCTGCCTTAGCTTCGTCAAATACAACGAGTCGCCTCGGATGATTGCCGAATCCGATGTAGCTGAACCCGGTCTATTATTGACCAACCCACAGGCGGTAGCTGCCTTCTACCGTACCGGGCTGGAGGCGGAAACTGCCATGCGTTCCCTAGAGGTTTGCGCTCGCTTGGGCGTAGATCCCCTGAGCGCCGCCTCGGCCTTAGAACAAAATCGGCCCCAAAACTTGGAGCAGGCCAAGGCTGTCATCGAGAGTCTAGCTGCAGCTAGCGATCGGGCCGATGCCAGCCAAGTTGGTGCCGACGTAGCTCCCTTCTCTCCTTGGATGCCAAACGCGGTTACCTTTGGTGCCAACGAGGGGCAGACGGAGGCGGCCGCAAGCGACGATTGGAAGCAGCGTAACGCCCTGGGCTACACCTTGGGGATATGTCCTCTGCTGCTACTGGCTACTCCCTTCCTGGACCAAGCGGTATTGGCTAACCTCCTTTCCCTGGGGTGGGGAGAAAAGATTGATTCTGAAAAACTCGAGGAGGTTGTTAGCTTGTGCCTGGACTGAGAGCGAGGGATCTAAATGCTATATGAACATCCCCTGTCCTTCTACGCCCTAAGCCTAGTGGCAGTGGTAATTTTGCTAGCTGGTTTAGCCACCGTCATAAATCTTTGGCGGCAAGGACAAGCGCCACCATCTGCGCAGTGGACTACTCAGGGCTTGCTTAAAACTTTGCTGTTCAAGGTACTATTCCAGGTCCAGATCTTGCGGCGGAGCTGGCTTCGCTGGATCATGCATATGGCCATATTCTGGGGAATCTTGGCTCTCTTTGCTCAGACTGCCTTCTTGACATTGCTGCAATGGGTCATTCCCAGGAGCACTTCCTTTTCCCAGTATTTCTTTCAAGGCCCAGGCAGGTTGGCCTTGGATTTCTGGGGTGATTTCTGGGGGCTAGTTCTCTTGGTGGGCCTTATCATTGCCTTGGTGCGCCGGTACCTGGTGCGGCCGCCGCAATTGGAGACCTTGTTCGATGATGCTATAGCTTTATGGCTCCTGGTCTTGGTGGTGGTGAGCGGCTTTATTACCGAGGCGGTCCGCCTGGCCCTGGCGTCGCCAATGGATGGGGGTGGGTTATCCTTTATTGGCCGCCCGCTGGCCAACCTTATCGGCACTTTGGGGGCAAGCGATCCCATGACTTGGTTCTGGATTCACGGAGTCACAGCTCTGGTCGCCATTGCCTATA
>JACIYF010000150.1 GCA_014360065.1 Clostridia bacterium
CTGGTTGGGCCCCTGGGCCACGCTGGGTTGGCCCTTTGCACTTCCATCGTAGCTTTCGTTTATGTCGGCACCTTGGCTTTTCTCCTCAAGCGCCGGGCCGGGCTTATGGAGTGGCGGCCGCTGGCCGATGCTCTGCTCCGCATTGGCGCTGCCACTGCCGCTATGGCCGGGGCAGCTTACCTGATTTCGGCTTGGCTGGGCGGGCGCTTCGGCTCCCATGCCCTTTCCGGCCAGGTGGTGCAGGTAGGAGGGGCCATCGCCGGCGCTGCCGCCGTCTACTTGGTAGTGGCCGCTACCTTGCGCCTACCGGAGATAAGCCTGATTGGCTCGCTCCTGCGCGGCCGGGCCAGCGCACTTACCGCCCGGGCATCAGCGGCTCCCTCCGAGCGGCCCAAGGCCGTTTCCCAGCCTTCCTCATCGCCTGGGCGACCGATACGGCTGGTGGTCTTTGGCGATTGTATCCCGGCCGGTATCGACGTCGAGCCTGAGCAGCGCTACCCGGAGCTGCTTGCGAAAATGAGCCGTGAGCGGCAGCATGGCCGCCCCAACCTTCCCGTCCTGGAGGTCATCAATGCCGGTGAGCCGGGTGACACCACCATCGCCGGCCTCAAGCGCTTGGAAAGGGATGTCTTGTCCCGTCACCCCGATGTGGTGCTGATCGGCTTTGGCATCAATGATGCCTTGCCCCGGGCCCGGGCCCGCTGGCTGGCGGCGCTGATGCGCCGTGTCCGCCCCGCCTGGCTCCGCGATTACCTCGACCGGCTTTACGAAGAGCACCTGCGCATGCCCATTCTCAAGCTTACCGGCGGGGTAGTTTACGTTTCCCCCCGGGCCTATCGATCTAACTTGATGCTGATGGTGCAAAAGGTGCGGTCCGCCGGGGCGGTGCCCATCCTCATGACCACCACCATTTGCACCCGACCCTCATTTCCCGGCGCCAACGACAACTTTTCTCGTTACAACCAAATCGTGCGCCAGGTGGGGCAGGAACTGGATGTTCCCGTCATCGATCTGTTTACCCCGGCGCTGGAAGCAGGCGCCGAGGCGATCCTCGGGCCCGATCTTCTTCACCTCAGCCCGGAGGGCCACCGATTCGTGGCCGAGAAAATCCTGTTTGAGCTGGAACAAATGGCGAGGGAGCATCGTCTATGGTAGTGAAAAACCGGGGCAAGAGCACCGGCCAACCGCCGGGCCCGGCTTCTCAAGGCCACGGCCGGGGCAACCGAATAACCATACTGGGAGTTCCGGTGGACGCGGTCAGCCTGGACGAGGCGTTGGCCCGCATCCAGGAGTTTTTGGAGCAAGATGCCGTTCACCAGGTGGTTACCCTCAATGCGGAAATGGTAGTCTTGGCCCAAAAGGACCCTGACTTTCGCCGGGTGGTTCAGCAAGCGGCGCTGGTAGTGCCCGACGGCAGCGGGGTGCGGCTGGGAGCCCGGATCCTGGGGCACCACCTTCCGGAGCGGGTGGCCGGCATCGATCTCATGCAGGCTCTTTGTCAGAGGGCAGCCCGCCAGGGCTGGCGGATTTACTTTCTGGGGGCGGAGCCGGGGGTGGCCAAAGAGGCGGCCCGGCGGCTCCAGGAGCGCTACCCAGGGCTGGTGGTAGTTGGTACCCAGCATGGGTATTTTAACCCTGCTTCTTTGCCGGAAGTCTTGGCCCGGATCCGTGAGTCCCGGCCGGAGATATTGTTTGTGGCTCTAGGGGCTCCCAAGCAGGAGCTGTGGCTGGCCGAGCACCTACCGTTCCTGAAAGTGAAGGTAGGCATGGGGGTAGGCGGGAGCCTGGACGTGGTAGCCGGGCGGGTGAAGCGGGCTCCCCGGTGGATGCAAAGGCTAGGGCTGGAATGGCTGTTTCGGCTGCTGCAAGAGCCCGCCCGCTGGCGGCGGGTCATGGCGCTTCCCAGGTTCCTGCTAGGAGTGCTGCGGGAAAGGCTCAGCTAATTTTTGCTGAACTTGCCGTAAGCTAGATGTACCAAGGGATTACTATCGCTATTTGATGGTAAATTAAGCCAAGATCGGTTGAAACCAGGCATTTCTGTGCTATAATGGGCATAGTGGTTTATTGTCTCCAGAAATGGCAATTCATATCCATAATCGTGGGTGAAAGCGTTGAAGGGGGTGGTTATTCGGGAAAGGAGGGAAGAGGTAGCCCGTAAGGGCAACGGTCCAGCCCGGGAAGTGTCTCGAAAGGCTGGATGTGGAGAAAGCCGGTAGTAGTTGTAGGAGTAGTTGTAAGGAGTCTTTAAGGTAGGTGCGGCTACATACTCGCGGGCTAATTCACCGTGTAGATAGAGGCCGCCGCACCAAAAGGGAAAAGGAGAAAAGGGGGATTAGCTTAAGGTGAGGAAATTCAAAGCGTTAATCGCCGTACTTACCGCTGCCGTCCTGGTATTTAGCCTGGTCGGCACTGCCTTTGCTGCTTCAGCTCCCTCCGATGTCCAGGGGACCAAGTATGAGGCAGCAGCCACTAAATTAATGGCCTACGGCATTTCCAGCGGCTGGGGCGGCGGGAAATTCAACCCCGCTGGTGAGGTTACCCGGGCCCAGTTCTCGGTATTGGTCGTTAACGAGCTGGGGCTCAAGGCTGTGGCCGAAGCCCTTCAGGGGAGCGACACCCAATTCAAGGATGTCAAAGGTTCCTATTGGGCTTCTGGGGCTATCCAAGTAGCCACCACAAAGGGCATCATCTCTGGCTATGGTGATGGCACCTTCCGGCCGGAGCAACCCATCACCTATATGGAGGCCGCTATCCTTACGGTTCGGGCCCTTGGGTACCGTGAGGCCGATCCCAATGCTCATTTCATCAAGGCAATTGAGCTTGGGCTCATGGCCAACGTAGACGGAAAGGCCAACCAAACCGCCATCCGCGGCAACCTGGCCATTATCCTCGACAATATGCTGAGCAAGCAGATCGGTGAGGTTAACAAGGATGGCGTTTGGACCTCAACCGGGAAGACACCTGTGGATAAGTTGGAGCTTAACACCGGTGCGATCGTGAATTATGTTGTGCAACCTGGCGATGCTGCAGCTGGCTCGCTTACAGTATCCGGAACGACGTATAAGCTTGCCAGTAACTGCTACTTCGTTGGGGCGGCTGATCTTGCCAGCGCGGTCGGTTTCACGGTAAACGCAACCTTGAAGGCTGGAGAGGTCATCTATATTGAGGTAGTCAATCGTCCCGCTCAAACCAAGAGCGGTACTATAGACAGCACAGGCACTGATGCTACCGGAGCTTACTTGCTTCTGAAAGGCGATACCACCAAATACTATAAAGCCGCAAGTTGTACGGTGGTCCTGAACGGTGGTAGTGCTGATTGGGCCAACTTGGCAGCTGGCCAAGAAGTGACTCTATCGTTGGACAAGGACGGCAAGATTTATCTCGTAAAGGCTTCTGCATTTACAGTTTCGGAAGCTCAAGTAAGCAAGGTAGATACAGTTAATAAGGCGATCTACTACAACAATGATGCCAATTGGTTGGTAGTGGCTGATAATGCCAAATTACTACGTAATGGGCAGCAGGTGACTCTCGGCGACATCAAGGCCAAGGATGTGATCTACCTTGCGGTAGCTAACGTTGGCGGGATCAACAAGGTGACTTATGCTGAAGCTTACTACAACCAAGTCACTGGCGTGATCTCTGCCGTGAAATCCGTGGTCGGGGAGGTTTACCCGGTCATAACTGTTGACGGCAAGGATTATATGCGGTCCAAGAACCCGATTACGGCTAACAACGATCCCAAGTGGGATCAGATGGTGGTTGGCAAAAGAATCGACGTTCTCCTTAACAAGGACGGCCGGATGACCGTTGTGAACAAGGTTGAAGACGTTCCGGCTGCAACGGCTACAGGGAAGGTAGTCACTGTGGGCACCAAGGCTGATGGCACCAAGTATGTCACCCTCGATGTTCGTGGTACTAACAACAGCTTTGACATTGCAAGCGGTGGCAGCGTGGTTGACTCTGTCTACCTCGGTAAATTTATCACGGTGACCCTTGATAAGGACAACAAAGTAACAACCTTTAAGGATGTCAATCCCAATACTTTAGGATTGGTGACCGAAGTATACCCCGCCCAGAACACAGTAGTGCTATCGGTTGAAGGTACATCTACCTCGTACACCGTTGACACCAACACGATTATATCGAGGAATGGAAGCTACACTGGGTTCAATTCCATCGCTGTGAATGATGGTGTGCAGTTCTACCAGGAGAGCAACAAAATCGTCGTCCTTCTGGCGGATAGCTGCGTGGTAGACACGAGCAAGATCAGTGCTACTACTGACAAGCTGACCGGTGCTGCTGGTGCCGTTGAGAAGGGTGCCACGGTAGAGGTATTTAGTGATGCTGCCATGACCACGCAGGTAGGTAGCGATGTTGTGGCTAGCGACGACGGCTCGTTCCAATATGCGTATGGTTCTTCGCAGGCTTCCGGAACCACCCTTTGGGTAAAGGTGACTGATACCCAAGGCTTCGGCGGTGTGCAGAAGTTTGCGGTAGTTGTCCCCTAGTACTAGAAAGCAGTAGCTTGAATATGGGAAAGGGGCTGCCTCCTAGACGAGGTGGCCCCTTTTCCTACATTCGCCTCGCAGTTCAACGGACCAACCGATTTAACATCCGCCAGACATGGGGTCAGACAAGTGGGGAGCGTATGGAACGTGTGGTGCCGGGCACCTGGCAAGGGATGGGAGAAGGCCCCAGACCCCCATTACGAGGCTAGCGAGCCAGGTCAAGGTACCGAGAAACGAGAGCCAAAATAGACGCCGAAGCAAGTAGGTTGTGCGGAAAGATAGATGCTTTGCACCAGGAAGTTCGTGGTGTGGTACGTTGGGTCGTAGGGACCGGCATAGCGCTTGCCGGCCTGATGGCGGGTTTAACGGCGTGGTTGGTACGGTGAGAAACGAGGCGAGCCCGAGTCAAGCACCAACGCGAATAGTGGGTGCCAGGCACCTAGGGGATACCTGGAAGAAGGCTCCCGCCAGTGGGCCAAAGGGCGGCCGAACTATTACGATCCCCAACAAACATGCAGAGGAAATTGGCATCGACCTGCTGGTGCGAATTCTCGCAGGCGGGGATAGATAGGGAAACTTGGTTGGGACGAAATATGTGGAAATAGCACGACAGCCCTGACTATTGTGGAAAGGTATTTTGTGAAGTCTGTCCTCAAGGTGAGCGTCAAGGTGCCTAGCGGGATCGGCTGCCTCTAATAAGCTGTTGTCCCAGGGCAACGATTGCCGCCGGCGTGCATCCGGCCGGGACCGCAAAGAAGGGCATGATGGGGAAGCGGTAGCGGTCCCAGGCGGGCATGACGGAGTGCACGGCTGTAAAGTAAAGGATCACACCTGCTAGCGCCACCAGGGTGGGCCAGTCTCTA
>JACIYF010000151.1 GCA_014360065.1 Clostridia bacterium
CAGCACCTCAGCCTCTCGAACATAAACAAAACCTCGGGTAACAATGTCCGGACCAGATATGACCATACCACTATCCTTGCCCAAAGTGACCACAACGATCACGATCCCGTCCTGTGCCAACTGCTTGCGGTCCCGTAAAACCACATTACCGACATCCCCTATACCTAACCCGTCCACTAAAACCCGGCCAGCAGTAACGCGAGAACTCGTAACTCCTCGATTAGGGAAAAGATCAAGAACTTGGCCGTTTTCAAGTACAAAAATGTTCTCTTCCGGAATGCCCAGTTCTTCAGCCAAACGAGCATGCTTCACCAGCATCCGGTATTCGCCATGAATGGGAATAAAGAACTTAGGGCGGACCAGATTGATCATTAGCTTGAGCTCTTCCTGGCTGGCATGACCAGATACGTGAATACCCGAAACCTCCTCATATATTACATTAGCCCCCTGTCTGAACAAATTATCTATAATTCTGGCGATCATTTTCTCATTTCCAGGGATGGGGGAAGCAGAAATCACCACTGTATCGCCAGGGATGATTTCCACATTCTTGTGCTCAAGCATGGCAATTCGCGTTAAACCTGACATGGGCTCACCTTGGCTACCAGTAGTCAGGATTACCACCCGGTTTTGAGGCAAAGAGCTAATATCACCGATGTCCAGCAGAGTTCCTTTGGGAACCACGAGGTACCCCAAGTCAGAGGCAATACTGATAACGTTGTTCATGCTTCGTCCTACCACTGCTACCTTACGGTTGTACCGCTGAGCAGCACTTATTATCTGTTGAATCCGGTTGACGTTGGAGGCAAAGCTAGCTACAATAATTCGCCCCCGGGCAAATCGGAATATTTCATCAAAGGTCTTAGCAACGCTGGCTTCCGACATCGTATAACCTGGCCGCTCCGCGTTGGTGCTGTCCGAAAGCAGCGCCAGAACCCCCTTTTCGCCCAAAGCTGCAAACTTAAAGTAATCCGTCAAACTTTGATCTACTGGGGTCTGGTCAAATTTAAAATCGCCAGTGTGAACAATTGTTCCTGCTGGGGTATGGATAGCCACAGCCACTGCATCAGCTATGCTGTGGTTCACCCGGATAAACTCCACCAAAAACGGGCCTAAACGCAAGCTGGTCTGGGGATCGATGCCCTTTAGCTTAGCCGACCCCAATAGCCCGGCTTCGCGCAACTTTGCTTCTAAGAGCCCCAAAGTTAGCTTGGTTCCGTAGATTGGCACATCTAGCTCCCTAAGCAAATAAGGTATCCCCCCGATATGGTCCTCGTGGCCATGGGTAAGGATGATTCCCTTTACAGCCGCAGCATTCTCAATCAAGAAGGACATGTCGGGGATTACTATATCGATGCCAAGCATCTCATCTTCCGGAAACATGAGTCCACAATCAATAACCAGGAGAGACTCGCCAAATCTTACTACGGTCATATTCTTACCGATTTCCCCCAGGCCGCCCAGGGGAATAATTGAAACCTTTGCTTGATTTCTTGCCATTCATACACCTCCGGCTACTCTGTAACGCTTCGTATCTTGCCAAAAAGATATGAAAAAATATATGCCGGGCTCGACTGTCACCTGCCCGGTATAGTGGTTACGTATATACCAATCTCAGTATAGCCTTTTAGTATATCTAAAACAAGTTGCGCATTTAGGCGTCAGTGTCAACTCAATTTCTTCGCCAAATCATGGCAAGGCCCCACTAGCCTTCCCGGTTGAAATTCGGTTAGTGCGGAGGTGAAGTTCTCGAAGTTGATCTTCGGATACTTCTGCTGGAGCGTCAGTCAAAAGATCGGTTCCGCTTTGGGTCTTTGGAAAAGCTATTACATCCCGTATGCTTTCACATCCCGCCAGCAACATAATCAAACGATCCAGGCCCAAAGCAATGCCTCCATGCGGGGGCGCCCCATATTCAAACGCCTCCAGCAAGAAACCAAATTTTTCCTGGGCCTCCTCCCAGCTCAGCCCAATGCTGGAAAAGACCTTCTCCTGGACCCAACGGCGGTGGTTACGTATGCTGCCCGACCCCAACTCAATTCCATTTAAGACCAAATCATAGGCCAGAGATCTAACCTCTCCCCTTCGATTCGCCATTTCTAAGAGAGGTATGTCTTCTTCTACTGGAGCTGTAAACGGGTGATGCATGGCCGTCCAACGTTTTTCTTCCGGAGCATACTCAAGCAAAGGGAAATTGGTTACCCAAACAAACTTATGCTCACCAGCAGGTATCAGATCCAACTTTTCTGCCAGTAAACACCTGAGCCGACCCAACACGAAGTTGGTCAGGGAAGCCTCGTCGGCTACCAGGAGGAGCAGGCTTCCGGAGGAGGCATCCATTCGTTCAATTATCCTGTTAACCAAGTTTGGCTGAAAAAACTTCAAAATTGGCGACTTCGGTCCTTGGTCGGTAGCTTGTATCCAGGCTAATCCCTTGGCTCCAAGTTCCTGTGAAGTCTTTACTAAAGCATCTATTTCTCTCCGGGGAAAAGATGCTGCTCGGGGAACACATATCCCCTTGACTTTGCCTCCTTGGGCCAAAACCGACCTAAAGACCTGAAATTCAGATTGGCCAGCTAGATCGGTAATATCGACCAGCTCCATTCCAAACCTTAGATCAGGCTTATCGGTCCCATATCTATCCATGGCCTCCTGCCAAGTCAAGCGCGGAAACGGCGTGGACAATGTCTCTCCCATGATTTGCTGAAACAAAAAGTCAAATAGAGCCTCAATGACTTGGTAGATATCTTCCTCGTCTATAAACGACATTTCCAGATCCAGCTGGGTAAATTCGGGTTGGCGATCGGCTCTGAGATCCTCATCCCGAAAGCATCTGGCAATCTGAAAGTACCGTTCTATACCAGCAACCATAAGCAACTGCTTGAAAAGCTGGGGAGATTGCGGTAAAGCATAAAAAGTGCCTGGCCGCAACCGACTGGGCACCAAGAAATCCCTAGCCCCCTCAGGGGTGCTCCTGGTTAGCATAGGAGTTTCTACTTCGATAAAACCTTGGCTATCTAGGAAATCGCGAATGGTTTTAATGATTCGGTGCCGTAGGACCAGGTTATACTGCATGTTAGAACGCCGTAAGTCGAGATACCGGTACTTGAGCCTGAGTCCCTCATCAGCTTCCAAGTTCTCCTCGATGGCAAATGGAGGCGTCTTGGCTGTGCTCAGTACCTCAATAGTCTGAGCATAAATTTCTATTTCTCCGGTGGCCAGCTTTTCATTTACGGCCCCAGCCGGCCTCTCTCTAACTTCACCTTTGGCGATGACCACATACTCGGGACGAACCGATTCAGCAATCTTGAAAGCGGAAAAGCTATACTGGGGACTGCACACCACCTGAACAATACCCCAACGGTCCCGTAAATCTAGGAAAATCACGCCGCCATGGTCCCGACGCCGATTAACCCAACCTGCCACCGTCACTTCCTGACCCACGTCTCGTACCCTGAGTTCCCCACAGTTTCGATTCTTCTTCATTTTCGTACGTATGTCCATGCCTGCTCCTCCCGCTAGGCGTTAAAACTTGACTGCAAGAAAGAAACCAGCTGGTCAAGGTCTACCTCCTGCTGGCTACTATTCTCCATGAATCGCACAGCTACCCTCCCGCGCTCTAACTCCGACCTTCCCAGCAACACCACAAACCTAGCCCCAATCCGATCAGCGTATCGCATTTGCGCTTTAAGGCTCCGAGCAATCAAGTTCATTTCGGTTGGGAGGCCTGCATCTCTTAAGCGGGTGGTAAGTTGAAAAGCCAAGCTACGAATGTCGCCATAGGCATTGCCTGTCTCCGCAATAGCAATAAATATCCCTTTGGCAGCCGATGGTTCCTCCTCAACACCCTGGTCGGCCAGCGCCAAAAACGCCCTTTCCAGTCCTAATCCAAACCCGATACCGGAAATCGATGGCCCGCCACAGGCTTCTACTAAGCCATCGTAGCGGCCGCCGCCCCCAATCGAGCTTTGAGCCCCAATGCCCTCAACCATAATTTCAAAGGTAGTTCTGGTGTAGTAATCGAGTCCTCTTACCAGATATGGGTCCCATTGGTATTCAACTTTAGCTAGCGAAAGCAGATCCCTAACCGCCTGAAAATGAAGGGAGCATTCGGGGCATAAATAGTCGGAAAAGCGCGGCCCAGTAGCAACAATATCTCTACAGCCAGCATCCTTACAATCTAGTATCCTCAAAGGGTTCCGCTCTAGTCTTCTGGCACAAGTAGCACAGAGCTCGTCCTTGAGAGGAGTAAGATATGCGAGCAGTTGGTCACGGTAGCCAGATCTGCATTTCGGACAGCCAATACTGTTTATGTGCAAATCAAGCTTTCGTAATCCCAAGCGAGTGAAAAAATCCATAGCTAAAACTATAACCTCGGCGTCAACAGCTGGGTCCTCAGATCCTAGCACCTCAACTCCAAACTGGTGAAATTCCCGTAGCCGTCCTGCCTGAGGTCTACCATATCGATACATGGGCGCCAAGTAATACAACTTGGCCGGAAGAGGCTGCGCATGCATATGGTTTTGGATAAACGCTCTAACCACCGGAGCAGTGCCTTCCGGTCTAAGAGTTAGACTCCGCCCGCTTTGATCCGTAAAAGTATACATCTCTTTGTCTACAATATCGGTGTCTTCGCCAATACCTCGAGTGAAGAGCTCGGTGTGCTCGAGCAGTGGGGTACGAATTTCTTCGTAGCCATAGACACGAGTAATCTCCCGAATGATGGCCTCGGCCCGGTGCCACCTTGAGATTTCCAAGGGAAGTATGTCATTCATTCCCCGAGGACGAGTGGTCAGCAAATAGTGCACCTCCAAATAACAACCTCCCGTCCAGCAGACGAGAGGTCAAACCGGCTACCTTCATTCTAATGAACCTATTTCCAGCTGTCAAACCCAAGGTATAGCCTAGCTGAGGAACGGGTTGTATTTCCGCTCCTCTCCTATGGTTGACGACGGGCCATGACCAGGGTAAATTATTGTCGCGTCCGGATAACGCAAAAGTTTACGAACGATGGACTCTATCAGAGTCTTGTAGGAGCCGCCGGGGAAATCGGTTCGGCCAATTGAACCCGCAAACAAGCTATCGCCCGTAAACAGGTTGGACCCCACTTTCAGGCTGATGCCGCCGGGAGTGTGTCCGGGAGTATGAATGACCTCCAACTCCAAACTGCCTGCCTTAATAATATCTCCTTCATTTACCAGCATGTCCGGCGGGGGACTGGGTTTTAGTTTTCCAGTAAACGCCAGGAGGCTTTGCATCGGGTTTTTCAAGGTCTCAGCATCAGCAGGGTGGATTGCCAAGGTTGCCCCGGTGGCCTCTTTCAGCAAGCCATT
>JACIYF010000152.1 GCA_014360065.1 Clostridia bacterium
TCCTACTTCGAGTGGGTGCAGGACAACATGAAGTTCTTCTGGACCGAGGAGGAGGTGAACCAGAAGCTCTCCCAGGTGATGGTCTCCGCCTTCGAGGAGGTCTATGCCGTAGCCCGGGAGAAAAACCTCGACCTCCGCACCGCCGCCTACGTCCTCTCCGTGGGCCGGGTAGCCCAGGCCAACCGGATTCGGGGGATGTATCCGTGACAGGTGGCTTTTCTCATTCTGGCGTTTTCCGCAAGCCATCCCTTATCTTGCGGAGGAGGCCGAGAAATCTCATCCGCGGCACAAGAGGCAGTCTACCCCCTGCCCCCATGGGGGTAGACCAACTCCAAGCCCCACCCTTGTCCTCACTTCCAGAACGTTCCTCCCCAGCTAAGGCCTACTGGCCCGGTGCTTGCATCTGCGGTTTCGCCTAGCCGCTTACCCTGATCTGCCTTCACTCTTCGTTAAATCCGGGGCAAGAGCGGGCGTTCATTTGCTTAGGCATATCTCAGGAGCTTTGGGGAATATTAACCAATAAACCGCGAAAAAGCTGATTTAAGGAAAGAAAGGTAAAATAAGGTGGAAGAGTCAGCCAAGGTCCGTCGGTTGGAAGACCGGCTAAAAGTAAGCCAGCGTGAGGGTATTATCAAAAGGCTGGTCTTAAAACCTTCCCTGGAGGAAAACATTAAGTTACTCAAAGCTGTCGCCGGTCCTTCGCCGGACGTGGTATTCAGACGGCTTACGGTAGGCGAAGGAAGGGTTAAGGTTGCCGTCTTCCATATTGAAAACCTGTCCGACAGCCTCCTGGTGGAAAAGCTTATCCGAATGCTGGGCCTGGGGACTCGGCTATCTCGTATGGGACCGGTTACCGAACAAGAGCTGTTTAGCCAGCTTAAGGAGCAGTGGCTCCAATCGTCGGAAGTGTGCGAGACAGACACTATCGATGAGGTATGGAATGCCCTGGTAGAGGGCAATTCAGTAGTTGTCTTCCATGGCATCGCCAGAGCTCTGGCCTGTTCGACCCAGGGTTACGACAAGAGGGCAGTTGACGAACCCCAATCCGAAACTGTAATCAGGGGGCCCCGGGATGGTTTTATCGAAAGTATCAGCACCAACATATCCCTTGTACGGCGTCGGTTAAAAACACCCAACCTCTGGATCGAAAATTTTACTCTGGGCCGCCTCAGCCGTACCCGGGTTGTTATGCTCTATATCAAGGGTCTGGCCAGCGAGGAGCTGGTTCAGGAAGTACGCCAGCGGGTAAACCGGATTAAAATTGACGCCGTACTTGAAAGTGGATACGTCGAAGAGTTTATCGAGGACAACCCTTTCTCTATATTTCCCCTGGTATTCCGGACGGAAAGACCGGATAGAGTTGCAGCCTGCCTGTTGGAGGGGAAGGTGGCCGTTATGACGGACGGCACACCCTTTGTCCTCGTGGTGCCGATGGATTTTCCCATGCTCTTACAAGCTCCGGATGACTATTATGAAAAGGTTCCCGTTGGTTCTTTTCTTCGGCTCCTCCGCTTGGTTGCTTTTATCGGTTCCATTATCCTTCCTGGCACCTATGTGGCCGTCGTCCGTTTTCATCCGGAATTAATTCCCACCAATCTCCTTTTAAGGATTACTGGTGCCAAAGAGGGGGTACCTTTCCCGATAGTCTTTGAAGTTTTCATGATGGAACTGTTGTTCGAACTTCTGCGCGAGGCTGGTATCCGGCTGCCGCGCGTGATTGGTCCTGCAGTAAGCATAGTCGGTGCCCTAGTCCTTGGTGAGGCTGCCATCAGGGCCGGGCTGGTTTCGCCCCCGGTGGTGATTATTGTCGCCCTGACTGCTATCGCTTCCTTTACGGTGCCTACCTTCTCCTTTGGCATTGCAGCCCGGCTGGTCAGGTTTATTTTTATCCTCCTGGGTGGAGCCTTGGGCCTTTTTGGCATTCAGTTTGGGTTGTTGTTCATGATTATCCTGCTGGCCAGTCTGCGGTCCTTTGGCTATCCCTTCCTGGCCCCTCTGGCACCCCTTATTGTCAGCGATTTAAAGGATATCTTCAGCCGGATGTTCCGCTGGAGTTTTATAAGAAGGCCCAAGCTCACCGGTGCCAGGGAGCCAGTGCGCCAACCGCAGGGACAGATGCCCGGCCCCGGTCGGGAGAAAGAAGAGAAAGAGAAAAACCTGCAGGGTGCCAAGGATAAATGGTCAGGGAAAAGATAGCTAACCGGCAGTTACTTTTTATACTCTTCATGATACGTTCAACTGTAGTTATCGCCACCCTCCCGGTGCTCACCACCGGGGAGGCGGCGCAGGATGCGTGGGCTGCGGCCACGCTTGCCCTTTTAGGGAGCGTGGTTATCGTCCTGATGGTTGGAGGACTCGGGACGAAATTTCCCAGCTTAACGATAGTGGAATATAATCAGAGACTGCTGGGGAAGTATGTGGGTGGCCTGGTGTCCCTGGCGTTTTTATGGCTATTTCTACATATAGCGGCAACCGATACCCGGGTCTATGCCGAAGTGCTCGTCAGCGGATTTTTGCCCCTTACTCCTTTAACCTTCATCACGGCCTCGATGGTTATACTGGCGGCTCTGGTGGTTTACTTGGGCATAGAAGTTCTTGGCCGGATGGCTGATGTCCTCATGCCGTTTTTCACCCTGTTTATTGCCTTAAGCATTGCTGGGGCCTTGCGGTCCGTCCAGCCCCATAATTTGGAGCCGGTGCTGGCCCGGGGTCTGGGCCCGGTAATATCTGGAGCGGTCACACCGATAGCCATTAGTGTGCAGTTCCTAGCCTTAGCGATGCTGATTCCCACCCTCACCATCCCTGAGAAGGCGACTTCTTCTGCCCTGGTTGCTGCTACTTTGGCGGGGATAGTGCTCATTGTTGCTAGCAGTGTTGTGGTCGGGGTGCTGGGGCCGGACTTGGGCTCCAAAGCTATCTTCCCCTTTTTTGAAATGGTAAGGTCCATAGAGATAAGTGCTTTCTTGGAACGAATTGAGGCGCTGACGGTAATAGCTTGGGGATTGGGCTTGTTCATCGATGTGGCCACATTTTTGTATTGCGGGGCCAAGGGACTAGCCCAGCTCTTGGGCCTAAGGGATTATCGCATCCTGGTGGGCCCCCTGGCAGCGATCTGGGTGCTGGTAGCCGTTTATGGCTACGAAAGTCTTTTTGCGATCATGAGGTTCTTTAGTCCAGATGTAATTGGTCCTTATGTTGCAGCTATTTTCCTTGGTCCTTACCTCTTATTGTGGGGCACTTATATCGCCCGCTCCCTGCTAGGGAAAATTCCCGGCCAGAAAGGTGGGCAATGACTTGCGCCGACTATCCAAGATGACACTGGTACTGTCCCTGGTTACATTCTTACTTACGGGCTGCTGGGATGGGAGGGAGCCCCAGGAGCTGATGCACGCAGTTTTACTGGCTTTCGACATCGATGACCAGGGTAACTATGAAGCGATAATTCAATTTCCTGGTCCGGGGACGGCTGCAGGCGGCGGGGGCGAGGGGGGTGGAGCAGGCGGCGGTGGGCGGAGAACTCCCTTCACAACTAATTCTGCCAAAGGACCAACGCCCTTTGCAGCCATAAGAAATTTATCCTCAACCACCAGCCGGCTGATATCTCTTTCCCACCTGCGGATGCTACTGATTTCCGAGAGATTAGCTAGGCATGGCATCGGCGCTATCGTCGACTTGTTGGAGAAGGACCGGGAGCTGCGTTTGAGCCTGCATGCAGCTGTCGTCGAGGGAGATCTGAAGAGGCTTTTTACGGCCCCGTTTCCCCTGGAATCCACTCCCGCTATGGGCTTGGAACGCCTGGTTCGGCTTATGAAATACGAACGCTCCATTACCCCTGATGCTCCCTTCCTGGAAAAACTAGGTGAACTGGCCCGTCCGGGAGAAGAGATGCTGCTTTCCAGGATCCAGGCTCTTCCGGCTGGATCTCCGGCAACTGAAGAGGCAGCCCCAAGCGAAGGGTCTCAAGCCGGTTCCCAAAGGCCAACGGCGCTGGCGGCCGGAGGCGCAGTGTTTCAAGGCGAAAAGATGGTGGGCTGGTTTGATACCGATGCAACCAGGGGCTATATGTTGATAAGGGGGAAGGCTCGGCGCGACTCGGTAGTAGTAAAATCTCCCGATGGAGAGGGTTATATTGCCATAGACGTATTTAAGTCCAAGGCAACCCTGGAACCGGTTGTTGAGGATGGGAAGGTTAGCATGCAGGTTAAGATCATGGTTCATGGCCGCATTCAGGACCAGACCTCTTTGGGGGGTAATCTATCCGGTCTGGATTTGCAAAACCCGCAGGTATTGGCTTTATTGAAGAACAACCTTGCCGAGGCCATAAGCAACTATGCCGAGCTATCCCTGGCCCGGGCGCGGGAACTAAGGGTGGACGTATTTGGTTTTGGCAATGCTGTGTACAGGAAGTATCCTTACCAATGGGAAAAGATTGGCCAGTACTGGCCGGAAATTTTCCCAACTGTCCCTGTGGACATAACCGTTAAAGCTGTAATCAACCGGCCAGGACGGGGGGTTCGGTGACGCCATTTCGCCGCTGGTGGGCGGGAGAAAACAAGAGACTCTGCAGCGAGCCTCAACGAGCAGCATGAAACTGGTCGGGAATGCCGACGCCAGCCGAGTCTGGGCAAATCTTGTAGGCCGCTGAGGAGCCTGAGAGCGGACGCGGGAGTAAAAGCGGGGAAGAACGTTCGGTTGGGTCAAAGGCCAGGAATCTAGATGGGTCATTCGCTCTAGCCCTGGCTGGTGGCCGTTCTTTCTGGTAGATCAAGTACAAACGTGGGGCGACACGCATCAGTAAAAGCTTTACGGCGTGAGGGGTTACCCTCCTCTACCGAGTTCTGGTACGCTGATTTCCCGGAGGAAGGTAACTTTCGTAATAAGGTAAGAATTCCTATGCTGTGGCGGCTTTGCACGGTTTGTTTTGCGGGCACGGTACGCGATACAGGAACTCCCGCCTTCCTTTTACGCGCTTCGTGGAAGAACTGCTCAAAATTGATGGTCCTTCCGAACCAATGATGGAAATAGGCCGCAGTAAGGGACAAAAGGCGTGTTGGGGGGTAGGCTAAAGGTAGGGTAGAAGGTTTAGTTAGGCCCAAGGCTTGAAATTCAGGCGAGTAGGGCAAAAAAGGTTATATCACCCCATTGGGCCCCAAGGAAAGGTTAGAAGCCTAAGCTACGCCGTAGGAAGCCTTAAACACGTAATACATGAGCGACTGCCAGGGTGTGCCTATTCGCTAGGTGCCAAGGCCCGGATGTTCGGTCGGGGTCCTATCGCCGTAATGCTTTCTGGGGGATGGGGAAGGCCGGCC
>JACIYF010000153.1 GCA_014360065.1 Clostridia bacterium
GGGTACCCTGATAGCTTTGCTTGGGGGGCGAAGTGATTCCTTCCTGACCTCCTCCCCTCAATTTAATTGAGGGGCATCCCGCGGGGTTAACCCGCAGAAGCCAGGGCCATATTATGCACCCTGGGGTAAGGGAGTATATACTGCTAAGACAAGCAAGCTTACACCGGCAGAACAAAAAGAAATACAGTCTCATCCGAGGGTGGGAGCAAAGATCCTGGGCAAATCTCCCGAAAGAAGTAGTTGAAGCGGTTCTTTACCACCACGAAGACTATGGTGGCGGTGGTTATCCGGAAGGCATCGCTGGTGAAAAGATACCCCTTATGGCCCGGATCATCAGGGTGGTGGATTCTTATGACGCCATGAAGTCGGACAGGCCTTATCGCAGGGCGTTTTCCCAAAAGTGGGTAATAGAGGAACTAAGACGTTGTTCCGGGAAGCCGTTTGACCCGGCAGTGGCAGAAGCAATGAAAAAGGTTTTAGAGCGAGATTCGCAAAGACGGCCGATTATGTTTTTTGCACGCGCGTACTTTTATATTGAAAGGAGTATGTCAAAGTGGATGAGAGTCGGTTGGAAATGCTTGCCGAGCAGCTGGGTGCCAGTGAGCAGGAAGGAAAGCTCTGGCGCAAACTCTTGTTAGCAACTGTTTCGGACGCTACCGGAAGTAATTTGCGCGAAACGCTGCGGGAACCCCTGCTTGGGCTGCTTCAAGAACTAGGAGAAGCGGGGCTGGGGGCGAAACTGAAGCTTGTTATCGAGCGTGTACCAGCTTTTCCAACAGCTGAACTTTTGCCGCTGGTTCTGGAACTCTGTGGTGAACTAAGCCACGACAGGGAGCAGGCTGTTCGCGAGCTTGAGAACATGCTTTCGGAGTTGGCAACGCCGATCATCCGCATTTGGACCGAGGTACTGCTGGTGCCGCTGATTGGTAGTCTGGACACTGACCGGGCGCAGGCCATGGCAGAAAGGCTCTTGGAGCGCGCCAGTAGCACGCGGGCCAAAGTGGTAATTGTGGACGTCACCGGGGTGCCCACGATTGACACCGCAGCGGGAGGTTTTCTTATTGAAATGTTTAGCGCGGTGAAGTTGCTGGGAACGGAGGTTATCTTAACCGGCCTTAAACCCGAAATCGCCCACACCCTGGTCAAGTTAGGTATCGATTTCCGTATGGTGGTGATAGCGCGTGACCTTGAAGATGCTCTTCGCCAAGCTATAGTTATGCTCGAGGAGGAGAAGAGACAACGAAGGCAAATCGCATGGGTGGGTGGCAGTAACTTCCCGGGCGAAGGTGGAGGACATGGCGACATTTAAGGAGAAAGTGGTGCCAACCATAAGGATTGCAGATTGCTTGTTGGTGCCCATACAGATAGACCTCGACGATAAGACTGTGGAAAAGCTGCAAGCACAGCTATTGGCGGAAATTCAGGAACAACGTGTACGGGCGGTCATTCTGGACGTGCGGATGGTAGAAGTGATGGACAGCTACATATCCTATACTCTTTCGGAGACAGCTGCCATGGCCCACCTGATGGGGTGCCGCACGGTGATTTGCGGTATTCGGCCTCACGTGGCTCTAACCCTGGCACAAATGGGGATAGAACTGCAAGGCTTTTTGGTTGCCCGCGACCTCGAGCACGCTTTAGCTCTGGTATAGCCCCTTAAGAGAGGAGTAGGAGGTCTTGGCGCGGACAGTGAGAGAGTTGCTGGACATGCCGGCGGACGACTTTGACATAGTGGTGCGCATTGTACGGGAAGAAGACATAGCCGTAGCCAGGCAGATGGCCAAGCAACTTGCCCAAGAGTTTGGTTTTTCTCTTGCTGATGTAACCAAAATAGCTACTGCGGTTTCCGAACTTGCTCGCAATATCTATCGCTATGCGGAAACTGGCAAAATAATGATCCGCCAACGACTTGAGGAAAACGGCGGGCCTGCCATACAGGTGGTTGCGGTCGATCGCGGTCCGGGCATTGAGGACGTAGATCTCGTTCTGACGAAAGGTTACACAACGTATGAGCGCAGCCTGGGCATAGGGTTATCGGGAATAAGGCGCCTCATGGATTCTTTTGAGATTGTGTCCGAAGTCGGCACGGGCACTGCAGTGGTGGTGGAAAAGAGGAGACGCAAGTTTTGAGATTACAAGTTGAAAAACCGGAAACTGACCAGCAGGCACGAGAAGGCTCCGGGTGGGAAGTATCGGTTTATTCGCGTCCCCACCGGAGGGAGAAAGTAAACGGGGACTTTTGTTACGCTAAGGTATTGGATACCCGCGTACTGGTAGTCGTAGCAGATGTGCTAGGCCACGGGGAGGGAGCGCACCACGGAGCGGTGGTCCTGGCACGGGCGCTCCAGCGGGCCGCGGGTATTCTGCAGCAGGCATACGCTGTTGTGGATGAAGCGGCTTCACAGACGCGGGGATGTACCCTTTTTTTAGCCCTGCTTGACCGAACAGCGATAGAATATATCTTGGTCGGAAACGTCAGAGGGTGGGTACTAACGCGAAAAGGTACGGAGGTCCTGGTGGGGCAGCCGGGCATTGTAGGCAAGAGAATGTTTAATCCTGCCATCCGCCGGCTGGAGCTGTCGGGACCTGCTCTTCTTCTGGCCTGTACCGACGGGATCAAGCGCGGCTTTTCGCCCGCAGGTTTGTCGTGGCTCTGGGAGGGAACAGGAGAAGCAACGGCGCGCCGTGTGGTAGAGAGATATGGCATCGCCGAAGACGATGCCAGCGTGCTGGTAGGGAGGAGGTATGTCTAGTTGTCGGGGGAATTCTACTCGACTTACCGCAGTTATCTTGAACGTTATATGTACGAAGGGGCTACGGAGGGGCTGCTTCTCGAAGCGTACCAGGATCTGCCGCGCTACCTGGACGACAGCGAGGTGCAGGCAGCCAGCATTTTGGACGTGCATACACGTGCCTTACGGGAGGTCATGGGAATTAGGCGGGACAGCGATAATGTGCAGTGGATATACATAGCCCGTGCCACCGAGTTTTTGGCCCAGATCCTGGTAGTTATTGATATGTTTTTCCTCCAGCTGAAGGAAAAGGCCGAGCGCGATCATCTTACCGGGCTTTATAACCGGCTGGCCCTTTACCGTTTGCTTCCCCAGATGCTCGAAGAAGCTCAAAAGCAGGGAAAGCCGCTTGTTGTGGCCATGCTCGATTTGGATAATTTTAAGCGCATCAATGACCAGTACGGCCACCAGGCAGGCGACGACGCGCTTCGTTTCATAGCTGCTTTTATCAAAAGAGTTTTGCGGAATGATGACTTGGCCGTTCGCTTCGGCGGTGAAGAATTTGTAATTGTCCTTCCGGCGACGGACTTTGCTAAGGCCAGGATTCCGTTGGAACGAATTCGGACCCAAATAGCAGTGAAGGGGATGCTGCCACCGGGTGCCGAGGTTCTTACGGTAAGCATAGGAGTTGCCGGGTATGCCGGCCGTGGCCCTGTCGATCCCGACGAGCTAATCCGGCAAGCGGATGAAGCGATGTATCGAGCCAAACAATTGGGTAAAAACAAAGTGGTTTTTGCCAAGGGCGATGATGGGGAGTGAGCGTACGCGAGGTTTTCAAAGGGAATGCTGGAGCTTATTGAAGAAGTGACCCCCCAATCAAATTGGGGGCATCCTGCAGGGGTTAACCCGCAGAAGCCAGGGCCATATTATGTACCCTGGAAGTTTCCGTGTACCACCTTCCCCACGGGGTACGGTGGTACACGGCACGCCCGGTGAAACCTTCCGGCTTCACCGGCGGCCGGGCCAGCTCGGCAAGAGTTTTGTTGAGCAGGTTCACGGCGGAGTTCTCGTCGCGGCCCATGAGCAGCCCGCACTCCGGGCAGCGGTAGACCCGCACCGAAGGGTCGAGCTTCTGCCGGTGCCCGCAGCGGCTGCACTTCTGGGTACTGTAGCGTTCGTCGGCATTTTTCGCGTCCCTGCCCTGCAGGCTGCACTTGTAGGACAGGTAGCCGAGGAATTTCGCCAGCGGCCAGTCGTTCTGCACCGCTCGGTTGATTTTGGCATTGCCGCTACCCTTGGCCGGATCTCTGGATACCATGTCTTGTTTGTCGGGCTTTCCAACCGCAATAACGTCCCAGGGGCCTTCGGCAAGGAGCTTCGAGATCGCGTGCAGCTACTCCTGGTTCACCTGTGCCCTGCGGCGCCGGTAGAGCTCATCCGCCACGGTGTTCAGGCGCTTCCAGCGGCGGGAGCCTTTCTTGCACCTGTCGCGCAGGGATTTCACCCGGTCTGTCTGCCTGTCGAAGTAGGCGTTGATGCCGTTGGTGCGGGAGTGGATTTCCACCAGCAGGCCGGAATCGTCCGCACCGGCAAGAAATACTTTTCGCCCGGGGTCGAAGGCCACCACCCGCGCTTGCTTTTTCTCTTCCTGCGGCTTGGCTTCGACCCAGTGAGTGACATTGGCGTAGAAGGTACCGGCTTTGCGGTCGTAGGTGACGGTTAGGCTGTGGGCTTCGTGGGGGATGAATCTCGCCCCGGCAATGGCTATTCGTTCCCGGTGGCCGCCGCCCCCGGAGAGGATGAGAAAGCCGTCTTCCAGGGCGAACCCGCTCTGGACGTAGCACAGGGTGAAGAAGTAGCGGGAACTCTTGAACCGCGGCGGGCGGGCCGTCTCCTGGCTTTCGCCTGCCCTCTGGCTTCTCAGCCGCCTGAAAAAGGAGTTGAAGTTCTTCTGGACCAGCCGCAGGACTTCCTGGGCCACCAGGCTGTAGAGGATCTTAAACTCCGGAAAGGCTTCCTTGAGCTCAACCAGCTGGGCGTTCTGGTATTCATATGTGACGCCCGGCCGGGTACGGTTGTACCGCAGCCAGTGCCACCGGCGCTGCTCCAGGGCCAGATTGTACAGCCTGGTGACCGCACGGCTCATCTCCCAGAGCCATTCTCTCTGCTTGGGTGTGGGGGCCAGCTTGAGTCTGGCCGTCAGGAGGATCCTCTCCACCTTCATTCACCTTCTGGGCCTCAATGTACCGCCTGATGGTGTCGCCGGAAACCTGCCCCGCCGTCCCCACGTAATAGCTCGGGTTCCACAGGTGGCCGCCCCACAGCTTTTTCTTTAGTTCCGGGTGCTTTGTAAAGAGCGACCGGGCTGTAGAGCCCTTCGGTACCTTGGCAATTACAGCCGGGGCCACCTGCGGGAACGGTGCTGGACATGGGCCGGACCCTCACCCATAAA
>JACIYF010000154.1 GCA_014360065.1 Clostridia bacterium
CCTGCCCAAGAGCCCAAGTGGGGCCAGCTGGACCCTGAGGTCCAGCTGGCCCCTTCCTTGGTTGCCTATTTGCGCCATCGGGGCCTAAGGCTTTATACTCACCAAGCTGAAGCCATAAACGCGATTGAGCGGGGCCAAAACGTGATGTTGGTTACCCCCACCGCCTCGGGGAAAGCTTTGGCTTACAATCTTCCAGTATTGAGTCATTTACTTGGTGACCCCCAGGCTTGTGCCCTCTACCTTTTCCCTACTAAGTCCCTAGCTCGGGATCAATGGGAGGGGCTGCACGAATTTCCAGTAACGGTGGAGGCTGCCATTTATGACGGGGATACCCCCGATCCGGCTAAGCCCGGCATCCGGGAACGAGCCCGCATCCTAATCACCAACCCCGACATGCTGCACCAGGGGATTCTGCCCAATCATTTAAAGTGGCACTGCTTCCTTTCCCATCTCCGTTTTGTGATAATAGATGAAGTCCATACCTATCGGGGAGTGTTCGGCACCCATGTGGGGCATGTGCTGCGGCGACTAAGGCGCTTGGCCGCGCACCATCGCGCTTACCCCCAGTTTATCCTTTGCTCCGCCACCATTGCCAACCCGGACGAACATGCCCGGCGGCTGACGGGGCTGCCGTTCCGGGTGATTGACAATAATGGTGCGCCCCGGGGCCAGAAAACCTTTGTGCTCTGGCAGCCGCCCTTCCTCGTACCTTACCGGCAGGAGATGGTATGGCTTCTAGATCTCTTGGTCCAAAACCAGGTGCGGACCATTGCTTTTGCCCGCTCCCGGCAAACGGTGGAGCGGGTGGGGCGAGAGGTGCGCCGGCGCTTAACTGCTTTGCCCGACGGTAACCTGGCTAGCCAGATTACTTCTTACCGGGCCGGGTACCTGCCCGACGAAAGGCGGGCCCTGGAAAAGGCTCTGTTCCGTGGAGCGGTGACAGCAGTGGTAGCCACCAATGCGCTGGAGCTGGGCATCGACGTCGGCCATCTGGATGTATCCTTGATTGCTGGCTTTCCGGGGACGGTAGCCTCCCTCTGGCAGCAAGCCGGCCGAGCTGGGCGGCGCCAGAACCAATCCCTCACCATCTTTATCGCGGTGGAAAACCCCCTGGATCAGTTTTTCTTACGGCATCCGCAAGCCCTTTTTTCTAAACCGACCGAGAGCGCTCTTACCGATCCGGCTAACCCCTATATTCTTGGGGGGCATGTGCTGTGCGCAGCCCAGGAGCTTCCCGCTAGGGCGGAAGAAGCCGATGGGCTGCTTTGGCCGCCGGTCTGGCAGGATCTTTTAGCCCTGCATGCTCAGGACGGGCAGTTGGTGGAGCACCAGGGCCGGTACTACTACCTGGGCCAAGATTACCCGGCCGATAAAATTAACCTGCGCTCCAGCTCGAGTCAGGTGTTCCAGCTCCGAGGTTCTCAGGAACCCCATGCTCTAATTGGCATCATGGATGGCGATCGGGTGTTTAGTGAGGCCCACCCAGGGGCTATCTACCTACATCAAGGGGATACCTATTTGGTGCGCCGGTTGGATTTGGAGACCAAGGTGGCCTATCTAGAACCAGCCGAGGTAGATTACTATACCGTGGCTGAGCGTACCAAGACCACCCAGATTTTAGGGGTGCTGAGGGAACGGCCTTTGGGCCCACATGCCCGCTTGCTTCTAGCTCAGCTCCAGGTCACTACCCGAGTGACCGGGTTTGCCAAGAAACAGGAGCCGACGGGCCAGCTGGTGGGGAGAGAGGAACTCGAGCTACCGGAGCAGGTTTTGGAGACCCTGGGCTTGGTCTTAGTGTTAGAGGACCATTTGGCCCAGGAGGTAAATGAAGCTGACCTGGACTTAGCGGGAGGTATACATGCGGTGGAACACGCCACCATTGGGATGTTGCCGCTATTTACCATGGGGGATCGTAACGATTTGGGAGGGCTGTCTACCCCCGAGCATTGTCAGACCGGAGCTCCCACCATTTTTGTTCATGATGCTTATAGTGGCGGCGTTGGTTATGCCCAGGCGGCCTATGAAAAAGCCGAGGAAGTATTGGCGGCCACCCTGGAGGTGGTGGCCCACTGCCGGTGCGAGAATGGATGCTTGTCTTGCATCCACTCTCCTAAATGCTCTAACTTCAATCGACCTCTGGACAAGCGGGCGGCCATATTGATCCTCAGGCGGCTGATTGAGTAAACTGTACTTAACGTATTACCAGTAGAAGTGCCCCATGCGGCCAGCCGCACAACCAGGCATGAAAAGCACGTAAGGGATGCTGGGGGCTGGTCCGGAAGCGATCCAGCACTCAATCGGCAGCAACTAGGACTTAGCTAGTAAGGGTGTCTTAGCACCTGACTGGGCGATGCCTGGTGAACGGATAGGTAAATTGAGTGCTGGGCGCGCAGGATTACGGAGCGGAGGAACAGCGCCCCAGCCAGAAATATATGTTTTTCTGGAGGAGCGGGGGGGAGGCGAAACGGGTGTCTTTGTGGGACAGGCTGGAGGGGATCCGCCAGCAGAGGGTTCGGGAAGCCCGACCCCAGAGCGACCACCGAGCCGAAGTCAAGAATACCTCCTCTGATGCTGGAGATTTCTGCTGTGGGATGGAACTCCAGTTTTTGCTAGGTCCACCCGACCTGCAATGGCCCGCCATCTCCACGGACAGCCTGCTTCATAACTTGCAATTGGTCCGTGGGGTGGGTCCGGTATACGCTCGGCTTTTGAGTAGCGTCGGAAAGAATTCCATTGCTGACCTGATAGAAATTCCCCGCTGGCAGGATAAAGCGGCCTTGGCGCTGGCAGCGGTGGAACAGGGCGATCTGCGTACCTTGCGACTATTGGGAGCCAGCGACTATGAGTTGCTAGCTTATTTTGCCCCCCAAGACCTAGCTTTTATCGATATTGAAACCATCGGTTTATGGATGAATCAGCCTTTGTTTTTGGTCGGGATTCTGACCCTGGCACCTGATGGGGACCGGCTCTGGATAAGACAGTTTTGGGCGCGAAATCTAGCTGAAGAGGCAGAAGTGCTCCGGGCTGCTACTAGCACCTTGTCCAGATATCCGGTAATGGTAAGCTTCAACGGCAAGCGATTTGACCTCCCCTTTATTGAGGGCCGATGTCTGGAGAATGGGCTTGTGCCTCCAACTCCCCGGTTGCACATTGATTTACTATATTGGGCCCGGCGGAGCTACCGACCTTTTCTTCCCGATTGCCGTCTCCAGACCCTGGAACGGTCAGTTTGGGGTCAAGTGAGGGAAAGCGACATTCCTGGAGAGCTCATACCCCAGGCTTACTTCCAATTCCTCCGCACCCGCGACTATAGTATAATAGAAACAATTCTTGAGCATAACCAAAGGGACCTGATCTCGCTGGTGGAGCTTTTTAATCGCTTGGGGCCAGCTGAAGGAGATGAGTCGGTACGGAGACCAGAACCTCACTGCCCGAGCAAGCAAGCCTAGAAACCCTTACCCCGGCCAGAGCGTCTTTGTGGACCAAAGATTTCCTGTTGATCTGCCTTACCAATCTTTTTGTGTTTTTAGGCTTCCAACTATTGATGCCGGTGTTGCCCCTTTATGTAGAAAGCTTGGGCATCGGCGAGGAACTCATTGGGCTGATCGCTGGGGTGTTTACCATCTCGGCAGTATTAATCCGTCCACCCGTAGGCTATGCCTTAGATTGCCGAGGACGGCGCGGCATTTACCTTGCTGGGTTGGCTATATTCGTGCTAACCGTGTTCTCCTACCGGTGGGCGGTTACCGTGGCTTGGTTAATTGGCTTGCGGCTACTGCAGGGGCTGGGCTGGGGAGCTTCAACTACTGCTGCTGGTACCATCGTAGCTGATGTAGTCCCCAGTTCCCGCCGGGCTGAGGGCATGGGGTATTATGGCGTATTTCCTACTTTGGCCATGGCCGTGGCTCCTACCCTCGGATTAGCCATGGCTGAGCGCTACCCTTTCAATCTGGTTTTTACCATTTCTTCCGGTTTAGGACTGCTGGCTTTGGTGCTGGCTACGCAAATCAGTGCCCGACTGGCTCCTAACTGCCATGGGCCCCGGCCCTTTTCCTGGGCCGACCTAGCTGAGCCTAAGGCGTTTAAAGCTGGCCTGGTGATGTTCTTCCTTACTTTGTGCTATGGAGGAGTAGTGACTTTCATTTCCCTTTACGCGGAACAGAGGGGGGTAAATAATATTGGACCCTATTTTGCTGCCTAAGCCGTGTCGCTAATGATCATTCGTCCCTTGGCTGGCCGAGTTGCTGATACCCGGGGTCATGGCCCCGTAGTTATCCCTGGCATTGTCGTAGTAGCCATAGCCATGGTGGCGCTGGCGCTGGCGGACAGCTTGGGCCTGTTCTTGTTGGCTGGTTGTTTGAATGGACTGGGCATGGGATTAGCCCAGCCAAGCCTGCAGGCCATAACTGTAGAAGGGGTAGCCCCCCAGCGGCGCGGAGCTGCCAATGCTACCTTCTTCATCGCTTTTGACTTGGGCATCGGCATCGGGGCCATGCTTTGGGGAGTGGTAGCAGCCCAATGGGGTTATCCGGCTGTGTACGCCGCTTCAGCAGGAGCAGCCTTGGCCGGGTTAGCCATATATATGCGGTATAGCTCAGATCATGCCCAAACGCCTGGCGCGCTTGACGGCTCGAAAGAAGCTGGGTGAAGGAGCTGTTGGCCGATCAGGGGAAGCAGGCACTAAAAAATATAACTAACCCGGGACGACGGGTTAACGGGACAACCCGGAGGTGGAGGATAGACAATATGCTGGAGATAAACGGTATTTACTTGGCCAAAATCCCACTTCCCTTTCCGTTGAAGTGGGTCAACTGTTACCTCATTCCTGACGCTGATGGCTGGGCTGTCATTGATACGGGGGTCAACTACAAGCCGGCCCAGGAGGCTTGGGCCAATGCCTTTCAGGAGGTAAACCTTAGTCCCCAGGCTATCCGCTCCATATACCTCACCCATTATCACCCCGACCATTTGGGGCTGGCAGGTTGGTTGCAGGAACAATCTGGGGCGCAAGTTTTCCTGCTGGACCGGGATTGCCGGATGGCTTCCGTTATTTCCCATCCGGAGCCGACCGATGCTGGAGAACTGGTCAAGATGTTCTTGTCCAATGGCCTTCCCCAAGAATTACTTCCGGATATGAC
>JACIYF010000155.1 GCA_014360065.1 Clostridia bacterium
TCGAACGCCTGGGTTACTGTCCACCAGGATGGTTCTGTTCACCTCGCCTCTGGCTGTATAGAAATGGGGCAGGGCGCAAAGACGACGCTCGCTCAAATGGTGGCAGATGTTATGGGTGTCCCGGTGGAAAGGGTCGGGGTGACGTTGGGAGACACCGAAGCCACCCCTTACGACGTTGGCGTGCATGCTAGCCGGGCTGCCTACGCAGGGGGCATGGCAGTTGTTAAGGCGGCACAGGAGGCCAGGAACAAGGTTTTGGATTACGCTGCAAAGGTCTTGGAGGCAGCGCCGGAGAACCTGGATATCGAAGACGGGATTGTATACGTGCGCAATGAGCCATCCAGGCAAATGACCCTTGATAAAATTGCCGAACACGCCCACCTTATGGGAGGAATCACCTTTACGGGCGTAGGCAATGCCGGTCATTCGCAGGCTCCGCCCTGGGAAGCGCATTTTGCCGAGGTGGAGGTGGACGTGGATACGGGGCAGGTCAGCGTGGTCAAAATGGTGGCCGCACACGATGTGGGAAGAGCGATAAACCCACAGATTGTTGAAGGACAATTGGAGGGCGGTTTGGCGCAGGGCATAGGCTACGCGCTAGCCGAGGAGATAAAATACGATCAATCTGGTAGGCAGATCAACAAGAGCTTCCACGAGTACATGTTGCCCACTGCTCTGGATGTCCCGGAGATGGAAGTTATCCTTGTGGAAACAAACGACCCCACGCATCCCCTCGGAATTAAGGGGGTTGGCGAAACCGCCCTGGTACCTTCGGCGCCAGCCGTGGCCAACGCCGTAAGTGACGCGATCGGCTGCAGGTTTTTCGAGCTTCCGATTACGATGGAGAAAGTATATGCTGCCTTGGCAAAGGAGCGGGAAAAAAATTGTTAGTCGGGTAGAACCCAGCGTTTTGGCAACCGCTGAACGTTCGGGAGGGTGTCAGACGTTGCCGCTGTTTGCACGAAGAAGCGCAAAAACCATAGCCCTGTTAGCCTCTACCCGGTTGGCCGCTAACTCAACACGGGGATAACACTTATGAAAAGGCGGAAGCCCGGCCTGGGACACTGGTGGCGGAAGTAAGCCCTCAGCGAGGAGTTTCGGACTCGATGGGGCGGCTGGTGGGGTTTCTGGCCAGCCTCACGGACCGCGTGGTGGCGGTGATATGGTCTGGCGACGTGCGCAGCCAGGGGGGTGTACGGGAGCACTTGGGCGCTGGAGCAGTTGTGGGAGAAGCGGGGGCTGGGGTTTTGGTTGCGGGAGCTTGCCCGGTGCAAGAGGACCTCGTTTGACCTGACGTTGCGGCACGGGCTAAGGTGTTTGCTGGGCTGCACAGCCCGTCGTCCGAACGCAAGGTGTGCGAGTGGCTGAGGACCGCTCACGTGGAGGGAGCTAGGGGCTCTCGCTTCACCACATGTACCGGGCTTCTTGACGTGTTTACCACGTCTGGCCCAGGCTTGAGCCCCAGCTTCTCTCTCCCTGGAGCAACTGGTGATGGTGGACACCGCCCCGTGCCTGTTTAGCACCACGAGCGTTTACTTTGAAGGAGATGGTCCATCAATAAAAACGATGAGCTGCCGCCCATCTTCGGTAGTGGTATGCACCAGGGCCACGCTCTTGCCCTTGCCCTGCCGGTAGTGCCGGAACTTGACGGTGTGGCACCTGGGATCCCCGCAGGAACACTGGGATGTGACCATGAGCCCGTCGATCTGGGCAAGATACGGCTCCGGGTCGATGGGCGGGCCGGGCGGAACCGGCCTTCTGAGGATAGGGTCATGCCAGCGGCTCCGGGCCATGTACTCCCCGGTAGGAAGCAGGGCTAGTACCTGGCGGAGCCAGCCTTTCTCTTCTTGTGTGAAGGGACGCGGGTACTGGGGGGCGAGAATCAGCCTCCCTTTCAGAAAGCGGAAGCGGTTGCCTTTAAGGTGCCGATAGCGTATAATGGTTATAGGAGGTGACCATTTATGGTAGCCATAAATGTCAGTCAGGCTAAAAAGTCATTTCTGCAACTGGTGCGCCAGGTCGAAAAAGACGGAAGCGTTGTCATCGAAAAGAAAGGCGAGCCCGTAGCCGCCATCATTTCGTATTCTGAATACCTGAATCTGAACCGGCTAAGGAGTTACTTGGCCATGCAGGACCTTTCCCGAACCCTCAAGGACTCTGGCCTCAGAGCTGAAGAGGTCTTCCGCGAATCCAGGAGAGAACTGGAGCAAAGGAGTGTTCAATCCTGACAGCAAACCTTGTGGCCGACGCCAGTGTCATACTGCGCGCCTACTTCCCAGACGAAGCTACTCCGCAGGCTCAGCAGCTGATGCTTGATTACGCCCGCGGGCAGGTAAACCTCTACGCGCCCCGCCTGCTTTTCCTGGAGCTCTTTAACGCGATCCTGGTAGCCGCGCGGCGCGGCCGGATAGACCGGCCTACCCTCCACAGGCTGGCAGAAGAGGTATCCTTGCTCCAGATCGGCTGGGTGGACGTGGAAAACCATGGCAATCAGATACTGGCCTTGGGCAAAGAACTCTCGCTGACATCTTATGATGCTTCCTACGTCCTCTCTGCTCAGCTGAAAGGTTGCAGGTTAGTGACTGCCGACCAGAGGCTCTACAATGCGACCAGACACCGGTTTCCATTTGTTCTCCTGTTAGAGAACTACCAAAAGGCAAAAAGCTAGCGGCACCGAGGGAGCGAACAGGTTTGCCGGCAAAAGCTGGCCCCCAAGCTTCTCTGGTCGGGCGAAGGTGCTAAAGCCCCTCACCACGGATAGCGCATCGATAAACCTATTTCTTAAAGGTGAACCTATAGCCACTCTCCATACTGCCTGGGAGATCTATAGGTGTTATTAGCGATTCGCAAATGAAGCTTGCATCTCTATAGGTGTCCGGGCTGTAGCCATCGGATCTAGGATACTACGGATCGCTTAACCAGAACCCTTTCATCTTGGTATCGGGCTACGCGGTTGCAAGGGGCTCCATTTTCTGGTGGCCGGCCATTGCTGCTATACTAATGGCCTGGGAGCAGTCTGCTGAAGCTGGCCGAGGCTTTTGAAGGCCCCCTAACCTGTCTAAGGGGCACGACCATTACCTAACCTAACAACCCAGCCAGGGGCGATAACCGGCCGCTAGCCCAGCCAGCCGGCTCGCGGCACCCGCGGCTAGCTGGACTACCGGGTGACCATATAGGCATGGAATGGCTTCTAAGTGGCTTTAGTAAGCTATTGTTTTTGGGCCAATGCTGTGGTCAGCAGTTCGGCCATCTTGGCTTTGCTGGGGACGTGCCCACCCAGCTCCTGCACTACTTGGCGGCTTAGGGCTCCCAGTCGCTAACCGTTAGCGCAGCCCTAAGGGCAGCCAAGAGCCCAAACGTTCTGTTGTTTGGCCTTCTTAGGGGTGGGCGGGGCGTAGCAACTACGCTACTTCTGGGTACGCTACTTCCGGGCTGACCAACCATACTTTCATCCCCGCAGACTCCTCGAGGCGCCGCTAGTAGTAGCGGGCCTTCGGCGCGGCTGCCGCCTGGAAAGACCTAAAGTAAGAAGTAAGTTTCGTCTTCTTAGCAATGGAGCAGATCTACGTAGTTCAGCTGGTGTTTCTTAGGGCCCTCAACATATTAAAGATATCCTCTGGTTGCGCGCCCTTGGCATCTACCTTGACCACTATATTGCCGTACAGTACGCCGAAGCGCATCAGGTATCCGGTGGCAGCATCTCCAGCGTCGTTGACTGAGTAGGCCCTTGCCTTAACGGCGGCAAGGGTGAGTTCTTCAGCCTTGAAAATGGGGTCATCTACTATTCTTTGTAGGTTTTCTGGTACAGATTCTGCGCGCGGAATGGGATACAGGGCCAAGTCATAAGTTTCAGGCTTATTTATGTCCACGATCCGCGCCATGTCATCGGCAGTCTTGCGGCAGATAGTCCATTCCAGATAGCCTGTGTTGCTTACATACCCGAGCCTCAGCTCATTGCGGTTTTCACTTTTGATCCGCCGGGCCGATTGAAAGCTATAGCCAGGCGCATTCACAGGCACATATATTCCGAAATCGAGGTCTGCCCTCGCTTGGCTAAGGGTTAGCTCATCCTCACTCCCCTTGCTGATAGAGTCCGGCTTGATTTGGCTCAAATCTACAGGCCCTCCGGTCACAATGAGATTGACCAGCTCAGTTAGTTCCTGTTTAGCCTCTTCTTTCCCGCTGAGTTCGATGTAATATCCTGTTTCCCCAAGGAGGAAAGAAGCGTAGTAAAGAGTGTCTCTTCCGTCAGATGAGTCACTCCAGTACCCAGCTGTGACTAAGGTGCCGTTTATGTCAGAGGGTTTTGGATCATCCGGGTACAGGAAATCCACGGGAACTAGACCTTTTGCCATTTGGATCTTTATTAGGTGGCCGGTGACTTTGTTCTGGCATGTAATGGCAACTTCATCCAAATTGCCCTGGCCTGAAAACCCAGCGACTGCACTTACTGCGTACTTCTGGTTGATGGTGAGCCAAGTGCCTCCAAATAGCTTAGGCATCTCTTTCGGGGCAAGCTCCTTGGTGAAATAGCCCGGGATGTATTTTTTAGCTGCCACTGAGGGAGCTTGCTCGGCGCGGTTGAAGAAAAGAGCTTCGGAAGGCGCGGCCGTGGACAGCGGGGCGCCGCCCTGCCGGCTGGCTCCCGAGTTCATAAAGTTTATTAGCTCTAGGCCCAACAGATGGGGAAGTGCCCAAACAATCATAAGTGCGAGCATTGCGCAGGCAAGTGTGGCCACCAAACGGCTGGAAACTGCCCGCTTAGGCCTTGATCTGCTCCTCAGGCGGTTCATGATTTTCTCGTGCAGGACTCGATCAACGGACACATTGTCCATGTAGCTCCGGTACTCTTTCATAAGGCTTCCTCCTTCAGAATAGTTCTAAGCTTTTGACGTGCTCGGGTGAGCAAACTTCTGACGGTGGGTTCTCTTTGTTTTGTTATCTCCGCGATTTCTGCTGAAAAGGTGAATAACGATTCGATACTTTGCCGGCAGAGA
>JACIYF010000156.1 GCA_014360065.1 Clostridia bacterium
CAAAAGTTGAGCTGTACCCAACCGATAGCAATCGGTACCAAAGACCGGCCAAGCGGCCGGCTAACTCGGTGCTGGACCCTTTCCCGTTGAAAGAAACTCTTGGATATCTCCTGCCTTCATGGCAAGATGCGCTGCGGCGCTACCACACCACTTAGCTATAAAGATGGGAGTGGCAGTTTTGAAAGTTCTGGTCACCGGCGGCGCCGGCTTTATTGGCTCTAACTTCGTTCAATACCTTTTACGTGAGCATCCGGACTGGCAGATCCTCAACCTGGATAAGCTTACCTATGCCGGTAACCTGGAAAATCTGGTCGCTATCCAGGACGACCCCCGCTACACCTTCGTCCATGGTGACGTGGCCGACCGAGGACTAGTACATAATCTTTTTGCGCGGGAGAAATTCGACCTGGTGGCACATCTTGCCGCCGAGTCCCACGTGGACCGCAGTATCCTCGACGCCTCGCCTTTCATTGAAACTAACATCAAGGGTACTCAGGTCCTCCTGGAAGCGGCCAAACGGTACCAGGTGCAGAAATTCCTCCAGGTATCCACCGACGAGGTTTACGGCTCTTTAGGGCCGGACGATCCGCCCTTTACCGAGGAGAGCCCCATCCGGCCCAACAGTCCCTATTCCGCCAGCAAGGCGTCGGCCGACCTTTTGGCCCGGGCCTATTTCATTACCTTCGGCGTGCCGGTGGTCATCACCAGGTGCAGCAACAACTACGGTCCCTACCAGCACCCGGAGAAGTTCATTCCGACCATCATTCTAAACGCCCTGGCCGATAGCCCCATCCCCGTCTACGGCGACGGCCAAAACGTCCGGGATTGGATCCACGTCCAGGATCACTGCCGCGCCCTGGACCTGGCCCTACAAAGAGGCGAAGCCGGGCAGGTTTATAACATCGGCGCCAATAACGAACACAGCAACCTGGATATAGTGAGGACCATCTTGAAGATCATGGGCAAACCCGAGACTTTAATCACCTTTGTCAAGGACCGTCCCGGCCACGACCGGCGTTATGCCATCAACCCCGCCAAGCTGGTGGCGGAGCTGGGCTGGCGGCCGCAGGTGGACTTTGCCACCGGCCTTGAAGACCTCATCACCTGGTATACCACCCACCGCCCCTGGTGGGAGCGGGTCAAAAGCGGGGAGTACCGGGAGTACGCGGAGAAGTGGTATGGCGGCCTTATAGGGTAGGATGCCTAGTACCTGTATAAATTTATGAAGAAGAGTACTGATGGCTTATTGCTGTATAGGGGTTAGTCAACCCAGTGTGATTTGGTTGGCAAGAGACCGCGAAAGCGGTGCGTTGGAGGTGAAGTTGTGATTAGCGATAAAGCGGTAGTATTGACCAGCAAGATCGGTGAAGGCACTATCGTACATGAATTTGCGGTGGTGCGCAAGCAGGTTATTATAGGCGACAATGTTGTTATTCATCCGCATGTGGTCATCGAAGACGGTGTGGTAATTGGCGATAACGTGGAGGTTTTCCCGGGAACGTACATTGGCAAGATTCCTAAGGGTGCTGGCGCTTTGGCTCGGGCGCCCCGGTTTGAACCCTTTGTGAAAATTGGAGATAATTGTTGCATTGGCCCGAATGCTATCATCTTTTGTGGGGTGATCATTGGCAATAACACCTTGATCGGTGACGGTGTCTCGATTAGAGAACAGTGTCGCGTGGGGTCCTATAGCATCGTAGGTCGCTATGCCACTATCAATTATAATACGCAAATCGGTAATAGGACCAAGATCATGGACCTGACGCATATTACGGGTAACTCACACATTGGTGATGACGTATTTGTCAGTGTCTGTGTAGGAACGACAAATGATAACGCGATTGGCAGCTTAAAAGTTGACAAAGACAGTATTGTTGGCCCTTACATTGACGATGGCGCGGCCATTGGCGCGGGGGCATCGCTGTTACCGGGCACCCGTATTGGAAAAGGCGCCGTAGTTGGCGCGGGGGCAGTTGTTACAAAGGATGTACCACCTTACGCCGTAGTGATGGGCATACCGGCAAGGGTGGTCCGTTTCTTGAACCAGCGAGGTGAGTGACTCAGTGTTGTCTGATTGTAGAATTATAGAGTTACCCAAGATACCGGATCACCGAGGAAACCTCACCTTCATTGAGGGGGAAAAACATATTCCTTTCCCCATCAAGAGGGTGTTTTACGTGTACGACGTCCCTGGGGGGGCAAGTCGTGGTGCCCATGCCCATCGTGAGTTGGAACAGTTCTTGATCTGCGTGTCAGGGGCTTTAGATGTTTACCTGGACGACGGGTACGAGAAGAGGACAGTGCACCTTAACCGTGCCAACGAGGGATTGTATATACCGCCTATGATATGGGCCTCTGAGGGGAATTTTGATACGGGGACCGTCTACCTGGTATTGGCTTCCCGCCCGTACGATGAGTCCGATTACTACCGCGATTATGACCAATTCTTGGCTGCGGTTCGGGGGCGTACATCTTGAATGTTCCGTTTCTCGACCTTAAGTCAGCGTACCTCGAATTGAAAGATGAGCTTGACTCTGCTTATCAGCGGGTAATGGAAAGTGGCTGGTACATCCTTGGCTCAGAGGTAGATGCCTTTGAGCGGGAGTTTGCCGCCTACTGCGGAGTTAAGCACTGTATCGGCGTGGGTAATGGCCTTGATGCTCTCCATCTAACTCTGCGTGCGGCGGGGATAGGCCCAGGAGATGAGGTGATCGTTCCGGCCAATACCTACATTGCTACGTGGTTGGCTGTATCCTACGCGGGGGCAACTCCTGTTCCCGTGGAACCCAACGAGCGGACTTATAACATAGACCCAACGCGGGTCGAGGCCGCGATCACCTGCCGGACGAAAGCCATCATGCCGGTGCACCTTTACGGGCAACCGGCTGACATGGACCCCATCCTTGAGATAGCCCAACGGCATGGATTGTGGGTTTTCGAAGACGCCGCTCAGGCCCACGGCGCCCGATATAAGGGTCGGCGAATTGGTTCCCTAGGAGATGCTGCCGGCTTCAGTTTCTATCCAGGCAAGAACCTCGGTGCCTTCGGCGACGGTGGCGCCGTGACCACCAACAACGATGAGCTAGCCGAGAGAATACGCGCTCTACGGAATTATGGTTCCCAAGTCAAGTACATAAATAGATATAAGGGCCTAAACTCCCGCCTAGATGAACTGCAGGCGGCCCTTTTAAGGGTGAGGCTTCGGCGCCTCGATGGGTGGAACGCTCGCCGTTCCATGGTTGCTGCTACCTACAGTCAGGCTCTGGTCGAAACCGATTTGATCCTGCCCTACGTGCCTGAGTGGGCAGAACCGGTATGGCATCTTTATGTGGTGAGGAGCCGCGCGCGGGATGTCCTGCAAAAACGGCTCGCCGATGCAGGGATTGGTACCCTTATCCATTATCCAATTCCTCCCCATCTCCAGGATGCTTATAAAGACCTAGGCTTCAGCCGAGGAGCGTATCCCATCACTGAGCGGCTGGCACAAGAGGTTTTAAGCTTGCCCATGGGGCCCCACTTGTTGCCAGAACACGTTAATGCTGTGGTACAGGCGGTGAAAACTCAGTGCGAATCTTGATATCCTTGACGAGACCTCTAAGGCTGGCATACACGAGACTGAAAAGAGCGCAGCGTAGATTGCTTGCATATCTGCAACCAGGTGCGCTTCGTGGCAACCTAAGCCTTGATAAGGATGTCGTGCTTGTTCCTCTGTGCTGCGATGGCCAAGGCAAGGTTATCGTGCGGGGGGGGACTGTTATAGGCTCCCCACTGTCGCCACGCCTGGGCAAAGGGGAGGTGTTGTTACAGGCTAGAACGCCGAATTCCGTCATAGAGATAGGCACGGGGGTAGCTTTCTCTAACAACGTTTCTGTAGTCGCAATGGAAAAGGTGGCGATCGGATCAGGCACCCTTGTTGGGAATCTGGTTACGATTATGGATAGTAACTTCCACGAAATCGACCCAAGCAGAAGGCGGGATGGCACGGGGATGGTTAAACCAGTTTACGTAGGGGAGAATGTGTGGTTGGGCAGTCGCGTCATTGTGCAAAAAGGGGTGAGCACCGGAAATAATTCCATAGTTACTCCCCAATCGGTTGTGACCAGAGATATTCCACCAAACTGTATAGCTGGCGGCATCCCGGCTAGGGTGATTAGGCAAATTGGAGCGTAGCAAGGACAGTACCGTAGCTGGTATCCTTCGGGCCTCGGCCATCATGGGCAGCAGCTCAGCGGTATCCATTGTCGCCGGCATAATAAAGGCCAAGGTCATGGCCGTGCTCCTGGGCCCGACGGGTATCGGGTTCATGGGCCTTCTACAGTCCATCCTTACCACCGTCGGCACTCTTTCAGGTATGGGGCTGGCCAGTAGTGGCGTCCGGGAGATTGCGGCGGCTCAGGCAAACGGTGCTCCCGAAAGAATGGCCCGTACCCGTAGCGCCCTCTGGTGGGCAGCTGTTGTATTCGGTCTATTGGGCGCGCTGGCCTTGGTACTTCTACGCGAGCCCATTGCTAGGTTTACCTTTGGCACCACCGCCTACAGCTATGGTGTTGCCTGGTTGAGCATTGGGGTTTGGGCCACCACCATTTCCGGCGCTCAAACGGCCCTACTCAACGGCTTGCGCCGCCTGGGGGACCTTGCTAAGGTAAACATCTTTGGGTCACTGGCAGCTATGATCATCGGGGTAGTGGCTGTCTGGCAATGGGGGATTGCTGGCGTAGTTGTAGCCGTTGTTATTGCTCCACTGACTACCATGGCTGTTTCCTGGTGGTTGACGCGCGGACTCATGTCACCCGAGGCTACGGTGACACTCAAGGAGTTGCGAGAACCGTGGCGACGTCTGCTTAGCCTCGGGGTGGTCTTTATGACCACTGCCCTGATGAGTGTTGGTACCCAGTTTCTCGTGCGACTGATTGTGACTCGCACCCTTGGCCTGGATGCTACTGGTCACTTTCAAGCTGCCTGGAGTATATCC
>JACIYF010000157.1 GCA_014360065.1 Clostridia bacterium
GCTGCACAACTTCAAGCCCCAGACTTACTCAAACCTTGTCTCCTACCCCATGACCGCCTCCTCAACCGGACGATTTTCGCTTACTGCGTTCCATTATCATCATTGATTCGGAAGGACCTATTTACTTCTATGAAGATCAAAACGGTCACTGAATTTTACTTGACCATGGCATCCTTCCATCACCCTCGACCTTGGGGCGGCATATCATAAACATGACAAAACCAAAATTGCCATCGTCCCCAGCAATTAGAAAGGAGGCTAATCATGAACGGGTACGAAGAGAAAGGAGTAGGCGCCCAACAGCAGGTGGTTCCCGGGCCATGCAACCCGGTTACCGGTTGCCCACCACCAACTGAGATAGTCTGTATCAAGGTGGATAAAGTATATGAAGAGTGCCGCCAGACCTTGACCAACGTGGAGACGGTTGACCTAGCTACAGTTACGCCACCACCAGTAGGGACCATAACCTCAGTGGAATGCGTATCAGCTCAGGTAACTGTAGGCCCTACGTGTACCATCCTACCGGGCGGGAGAGTTAGAGTGACTTTCAGCTATACCTATACCATCCGGTGGACTGATGATCTTGGCCCTCACCTTTATACCTCCCCTGCCATCCCCATGGAGATTACCGTGCGGATGGCCCGGGCCGGCGAGCCAGGACTCTTGCCCCAGTGCGAAGTCTACCTGGACTGTGTAGAGAGCTTCCTCTCCGACGCCACCGTAGTCACGTCCTGCATCGGCAAGCTAATCCTCTTCAAGCTATACTCGCACGTGCAACTCATGGTGCCATCGTATGGGTTCTGCCCGCAGCCGCCTGAGTGCCAAGTTGCCGGCCAGTGCCCCACCTGGGAGGCTCCGTGGCCGCCCTACCCGCCTCAGACTTTAGGTCCGACCTCAGAGTGAGAGTCCAGGGCTCAACCGGAAGCCCAAGCAAAGGGGCGACCCGAAGGGCGACCGGCCGAATTAAAAACTTATCAATACCGGGGCCAGCGCCACCAGGCTGGCCCTGGTTGCCATTGAGGACAATTGATTCATCGCTACTTGATTTAAATTAGGGTGCATCCGAAAGAAGGAAGTATGAAAATGGCCGGGGATGCTGGCGTAAGGCGACTTTGGGCGAGCCCTGCGAGCCGTTGGCGAGGCCGAGCCCGGAGGCGGGGCCGAGGACAGGACGTCCGAGGCCGGCCTCTTGAGACAGGAGGTCGAATTGGCCGGGAACCCCGCCGAAGGGCGAGGGGGAGCCGTACGGATCGCTGGCGAGGCCAGTCTTTCGCCGGCGCCAGCGCCCCGGCATGGGAAATGTTTCGGAAGCATCTAAATTGGCTTGGGGGAGGAATAATAAGATGGGAGACCGGGAGAATCTCATCCAAGCGTTAAAGTACGAGGAGACCATCCTCCGCTATTACCAAAACTACGCCCGCCAGACCAAAAGCCGGGACTTAAGAAAGATGTTTCAAGCCTTTGCGGAGGAGCAAAGGCAGCACCTCATTCGTATCCGCTCCTTGTTGAACGAGGGCTGCCGGCCTTGAGGGTAGGTTAAGGCCGCCGGCGGCGGCCTTAACCTACATCCAGCCACTGCCCGGGCTCCTCGAATCTTCGGCCAGGCCTTGCCAGGGCCGGTACAAACCATGCTCGATGCCCAAAATATCTAGGGCCCGACCCACGCTTTGGTTAATGATATCATCCAAGGTTTGGGGGCGGTTGTAGAAGGCGGGGATTGGCGGCAATACCGTGGCCCCAACCTCGCTGACTTGGACCATCAGCCGCAAGTGACCCAGGTGCAAAGGCGTCTCCCGGACCATAAGCACCACCGGCTTTTTTTCCTTGAGGCAGACATCGGCGGCGCGAACGATGAGGTTAATGTTGAAGGAATTGGCTACCGCTGAAAGCGTCTTGATGCTGCAGGGGGCAATCACCATGCCGTGCCGCTTGAAGGAACCGCTGGAAAGGGCCGCCCCCAGGTCGTCGATGGAGTAGACCTTGGTGGCTAGAGCCCTCACCGCTTCCGGCGAATAAGCCGTTTCCGCCAACAAGGTCTTCTCTGCCCAAGGCGACATGATCAGGTGGGTTTCCACATCCGGCCGGTCCCGCAACACCTCCAGGAGGCGAACGCCGTAGATCTGCCCGGTAGCGCCGGTCATGCCGATGATTATGCGTTGGGGAGACAACTGGTATCACTCCTTCTGCTAAGGGGCCCGACCCAAGCTGAAGTTGTTGGCGCTTGTCCCCCCAATTTTCGCATAAAATTGGCCTGCCTGCAATCAGGGCTCTACTATTTCTGTTTAGCGCCTGCTTAGTATCAGTACCCATCTGGTTACTGCTGCCCAGGCCGAGCAGCATGCCCTACCCAAGACTCTTGGCGCCAGTCCCATACCAGGGTTTTTTGGGCTCCATATTTAAGTATCACTTGCGAGTTAGAAGTGACTGTGCCCACAACCTCGGCACTAAAACCCGCCCCTCGAAGTTGGTTGAGTACGCCTGGTGTTGCCCACGGGGCTACGGCCAACACAAAGCCGCATCCGGGGTAGCTTGTAAGCCACTTAAGCCAGGGGCATCCTGCGGGACGGGGGATGCGTTCAAGCTGGATAACCGCCCCACAACCAGAATGCTCAAGGAGCATGCCCAAGGTACCAAGGATCCCCGGATTGGAAATATCCTTGGCTGCGTGTACGGGGCGCTGGAAGTTGGCAACTGGTCTCCAGGCGCCAAGCTTAGCGATGGCTTGTAGCCGATTTTGTATTGCTTGGGGCTCCTTAAAGGAAGTAGAGTCCCAGTGAGGAAAATCACTGCGAAACCGTCCTTCTAAATCTATGGCCACGATTAGAGAGTCGGCAGGTCGCGCCGCATTGTCGGGAATGAGGTTCTCTTGCCGAACGCTTCCCAAGATAGCCACTGCCACTGATAGTTCGCCCTCGGGATGAAGGTGCCCGCCAACTACGGGAACGCCAAATTTGCGGCTTGCTACCTGCATGCCTTTGGCCATGACTATGCGCGCCTGCCCATCCCCGCCCTGCATGATATTGACGCAAGCCAGCGGCCTTCCCCCCATGGCATAAATGTCGTTAACGTTGACCAGGATAGAGCAATACCCGGCCCACCAAGGATCAACGGTAACCCCCTGCTGAATGCCGTCAGCAGCTAGAAGAAGAAAGCTCTCCCCCCAGGGTATATAGGCAGCATCATCTCCCATTCCCAGCACCAACGCGTTGGCGAGGGTACTTATACCGGCCAGAAACTGGTGGCTATCGGAGGAGAAAATAGAGGCGATTTCGCCTATGGCAGCTTTTCGTCTCCAAGCGGGACTTGACTTGAGCTTGGCCACCAGCTGAGCTAGGTCCACCTCTTCGTCTGGGTCGGATGGCGCCGACAAACCAGGCGCAGGCGCCGGCCTAAGCAGGGAAGAATTTCCTTCGACCCCAAACTGAGCTTCAGTCATGGGGAATTCCATCCACAGGTGGGGATAGCCTTTGTAAAGGCGAGGCGAGGAGATGGGTACCCACCCTAGACGGCTAAAAAAGGGCAGGTTTTGTTCTTGAATGTGGGCAATAAACCGGCGGGCGCCTAGCTCGGAGGCGAGCTGAACTGCCCGGTTCACCAACAGCTTACCTATCGCTCCCCGGGCTTGCGGCAATACTGCCAGTCTACCCCCAACCCAAACTTGTTTATAAGCAGGAAATAGCCGTACCGTGCCCACCGCTTCTTTGCCTTTCAAGGCCAAGAGATAAATAGACCGGCGGTCGAATACGTCCTCGTCGGTATCGGGAAATAGCTTTTGTTCCTCAACAAATACTTGGCGCCGAATACACTTGACGGCAGCAAAGTGCTCCTCAGTTTCAGCCCGAAGGATCTCTATCTTATCATGGTGGGGACGGCTCTTCTCTGCCAAAGCTTCCAATTTGATCCCCCCATCTGTGCAGAGCGCGCACCCATCCATAGTGGCCACGCCATTATTGGTTGGCCTCCTGAGCCATCCAGTCCTGATAATCGGGTAGCGCAGAACAGGATATGCATCGGCCACACCCAGCACGAATATCGTGGTGCCAAAGCTCATTTTCATTGAGGATACCAGCTATCTCCAGGTACAGACGGCGCATGCGCTCGGGTGGCGGCGGCAACTGATTGCCCAAATTGGTGCCCGGTATGGGACGAAACGGGACCACAAAGGGGTATACCCCAATCTCGGCTAATTGTCGCACGCCCTCAAGGATAGACTTATCGTCCTCTCCCAGGCCGACCAAAATATAGGAAATCACTTGGTTGGGACCAAATATGTCTACTGCCTTTTCCCATGCCTTCCAAAAAACGGAGAGGCCCAACTCAGCTTTATAGGGCGCTACCCGTTGCCATACATTCCCATCAAAACTCTCAACATGAATGCCAACCGTATCCGCTCCCCAATCCCGAAGCATCTGCAGGCAGTCGGTATCATGAGGTGGCAGAATTTGAACTTGAACCGGAAGCCCGGTGGCAGCCTTTATGGCGGCCGTGGCCCGACTTAGAGCCCGAAACTCCTTTCCTGCGCCCGGGAAGGAACCGCTAGTTAGGGTAACATGGCAAGCCCCGTAGCGCTGGGCAATCGCAGCTGCTTGAGCCAGTTGCTCCGGCGACTTGATTCTGGTAGTATGGCCCCGGGCCAAGGATAACCCGATTCCGCAGAACTGGCATCGTTTGGGACTTGACCAAATCGCACATTCCTGGATCACCGTGGAAGCCAAGCAATCCACTCCATGGAGTAAAGCTAATTGGCTAACGGGGATGCCGTCCACATTTTCGGCAAAGTACTCGCGCTTGACCGGAAAGCTAATCGGTACCCGCTGGGGCTGATCCGCCTCGCTCGCCAGATGGAGGAGTTCAGCTTGCTCGGTAGCCTTGTCCAGCTTCAAGCGATAGGGGGATAAGCGTGCATACCCACTAAAGGCAGGAACGCTAGCGTAAGTGGCT
>JACIYF010000158.1 GCA_014360065.1 Clostridia bacterium
ACTGTACTAATAATATCCATAGCTAGTCGAGGGCGATCCAAGGCTAGGGCTTCAATTTGGGCAAGGTATACCGAGGAATCATCGGCAGTATTCTGCCACGCAACTTCCACCACCCGCCCCAGTTCATCATGGTTCAAGTGGTTAATGTTGGGGCAATCGCGTCGATGCACAGATACACCCCGCCCCCTAGTAATGTACCCTATGATAGGGTCCCCAGGCAAAGGGTTGCAACAATGAGATAACCGAACCATAACCCCATCTGCTCCTTGCACTCTTACTGCCGAAGTCCCATAAAGGACATTCCTCTGCCCTTTGGCCGCAGGCTCAAGCGCGGGCGCCTCAGCTTCCTTAGCCTCTACCTGATTAAGACTATCCTTCAGTCGGGCTACTACTTGTTGAGGAGTAATTACACCGTCCGCAAGAGCAACATAGAGGTCATCTACATTTGACAATCTAATGCCTTGAGCTATGGCCTGAAGAACTTCCTGCCGTATATCAACCTCATTTAACCCTTGCTTACGAACTTCTTTTTCGAACAACTCCCGTCCACGGGCGCTCAATTCTTCGCGACGTTCTTTTTTGAACCACTGCCTAATTCGATTCTTAGCCTGGGAGGTCTTAACTAGATTTAACCAATCCCGGCTAGGATTGCTGACCTTGGACGTGAGAATTTCAACTATGTCCCCCGTCTTCAGTTGATAATCTAAGGGGACAATCCTGCCATTCACCTTGGCACCAATACAGCGGTGTCCCACTTCGGTGTGGACGCGATAAGCAAAATCAATCGGCACTGAACCAGAAGGAAGCTCTACTACATCCCCCTTCGGTGTAAATACATACACCCGATCCGAAAAAAGATCGATGCGAAGGGATTCCATAAATTCTCGAGCATCATGGACTTCTTGCTGAAGATCTAAGACTTGCCTCAACCAAGATAGTTTTTTCTCAAAATCATCCTGCTCGAAGCCTGGACCACCCTTGCCTTCCTTATAGCGCCAATGCGCAGCAATACCGTACTCGGCTGTGCGGTGCATCTCCCAGGTTCGGATTTGAACCTCGAATGGCTCTCCCCGAGGACCGATTACAGTAGTGTGCAATGACTGATACATGTTCGGCTTGGGCATAGCTATATAATCCTTAAACCTGCCAGGAATGGGCTTCCAAAGGGTATGCACTACACCTAGCACCCCATAACACTCACGTACCGTCTCGACAATAACCCGAACTGCTACCAAGTCGTAGATCTCACTTAACTCTTTTTGCTGCTTGATCATTTTGTTGTAAATGCTGTAAAAATGTTTGGGGCGACCAGAAATATCTGCCTTGATTCCTAGTTCTGCCAGTTTCTCTTTGAGTACGCCAATGACTTCATTAATAAAGGCCTCCCGCTCACGCCGCTTCATAGAAATTCGTTCGCTGAGATCATAGTATTTAACTGGATCAAGATAGCGGAACGATAAGTCCTCAAGCTCCCACTTAATGGTGAATATACCTAAGCGGTGGGCCAATGGAGCAAATATTTCCAGAGTTTCCCGGGCAATCTCTTTTTGCTTTGCTACAGGCTGGAAACGCAAAGTCCGCATATTGTGCAAGCGATCAGCAAGCTTGATCAGAATGACCCTGATATCCTTGGCCATAGCCAAGAACATCTTTCGAAGGTTTTCAACTTGTTGTTCTTCCTTAGATTTAAACTCCAATCTACTAAGTTTGGTGACGCCGTCAACCAGCAGTGCTATCTCTTGGCCAAATTCCTGTTCCACATCGTTTAAGGTAACATCTGTGTCCTCAACCACGTCATGTAGAAGAGCCGCAGCAATACCCCGCGAATCCATTTGCAGCTGAGCTAAGATTCTAGCGACTTCAACCGGATGGGCAATGAACCCTTCTCCAGACCGGCGCACTTGACCATCGTGGGCCCGTAAAGCGTAATAGTAGGCCTTTTCCACCAATACCAAATCAGCCTGCGGATTATATTGTTTAATCTGCTCCAACAGTCTCTTGATGCTCATGGCATTCCCAACTCGCTTAAAACTAGCCTTTTAAGCCATTCCTTGAAAAAACGATTTACATTCTCTCCATTGAGCTAATTTCGCCTGGCCATCCCGGTAGACTAAAGAGTCCTCCAAACTTATTTTTCTTCCCGTTGGCTCCAGCAGCAAAACATCGCTGATGCATTCATTTTCTAAATGCTGAACCAACCCTATTTCTTTGAGAATGGCTAATGATCTCCAAATAGCCTTCCGACCAATAGTCTTACCCAGGATTCGGTTGAGGTCGCGGCTAATACGACCAGTATCCACTTGGGTCTTGAAATTTCCCCTCTTTAAGTATAGCAGGTAACGATAGACTGTAGCTACTGTCTCGCGCCCAGGAATACTCATTTCAAGACATCGATCAATATAATCTATATCCCATTCATGCCATAGGAGGTAAACTTTTGAGCATTCTCCAGTTATATTGTAGAGCTGGTTTAGGCTAAGCGGTGGTTCCAAGAAAATGATTGCCCCAGCAACAGGGGGCTCAAACCAATCAAGGCCCTCAACCACAACAATTTGAGCCAGCCTGTTCTTCCAAAAGCCAATAACTAATTGCAATTGCTCTTGAGTTAAGGTCTTTGAAGCCAAGAAGATCCGCCCAGTCAACTCAGGCAAGATTTCATATAGACTACGAAGTACCTGGCCGGCCAAGGAGCGACGGCGAACCCAAATTAATACCTGGTCTTCCACTTTAGCAACTTCCTTTATGGATTCGATCCTGGCCATCCAGCCAGCCTTGGCCCGGTGAGTCCAGTTAATTAGTTTTCTTTCGCCAGAACTGGTGCACGCTAGCTCACTCTTTGCCTTCGCCTGTACCAATAAAGTGGAATCATCTACTGCCAGTGCGCTGGGAGCCGACGGCCGCCAATCTAGCAACCTAGCCTCTATTTGGGCTTGTCCTTGCCATTCATTCAAACCTAAATGAAATACCAAATCAATGGGTTGACGTTGTTCGAACCCTTCAACCAGATTAAAGCCAATGATGCTGATTTGCCGGCCCTCGCCATTGATCCACCCTTTCAAATGACTATTGTCTTTCCCTACACCTTTGATTCCTTGGAGCAACTGGTGGCGATAAAGAAATACTGGGGGGTCGTTACCTGGACCGTAGGGCTCGAGCAAGGATAGTTGCTCAACCGCAGGAATAGTTACTTCGGACAACACAATCTCAGTATCCACATCGATCTTGGGAACTAGGTCTTCTGGGCAAAGGCAGCGTTCGGCAACCGCATTTAATTCCTGCCTGAGATCACTAATCTTTTCCACTTCCACAGTTAAGCCAGCAGCCAACTCATGTCCCCCAAAACTCTCCAGCAAATGGTGGCAGGAAGATAGAGCCTCATACATATGAAATCCCGGGATACTTCGGGCAGAGCCTTTTCCCACCCGGCCCGCCAGAGCTATTAGGAGTACTGGCAAGTAATACTCCTCCACCAGCCGTGAAGCTACAATCCCAACTATGCCAGGATGCCAATAAGGGGAGGAAAGAACGATGAACTTAGAGTTAGCTTCGACTTGCTCGCGAGCCATACCCTGGGCTTGCTGGAAGATCGACTCTTCAATCAGCTGTCGCTCCCGATTAATCTGATCTAACTCGCGGGCTATTTCCCAAGCCTCCTGATAAGAATCGGTGAGTAATAACTGGACTGCTGGCAACGCCTGTCCCAAACGCCCAGCTGCATTTAACCGAGGTGCCAACCCAAAGGCGACGCTCCTGCTATCCACGTAGCTGATGCCGGCTACTTCTCTCAAAGCCTTTAGCCCTAACCGTGGGGACCGGTTTAGCTGTTCCAACCCGATTTTCGTCAGGACCCGGTTTTCGCCAAGCAACGGTACCAGATCGGCTATCGTACCGAGTGCAACTAGGTCGAGATACCTACCTGCGTCGATTCCCGCATCTTTAGGCATTCCTAGACCCCGGCTGACTTGCTGAGCCAATTTAAAGGCTACGCCTACCCCGGCGAGCTTCGTCCCTTGATTCTCACCTAAGGCAGGGTGGACGATGGCACTTGCCGGCGGCAACCTATCCGGCAACTGGTGATGGTCAGTCACTAATACGTCAAACCCTGCCAGCTTGGCATCGCTGATCACCTGGTAGTTGCTAATACCGCAATCAACTGTGACTACTAAGCGGTATCCTTGCTCACGAAGCTGCAATAAGGCTCGCGAATTAAGCCCGTACCCTTCGCTCAACCGATCCGGTATGTAGTAACCCACGCGAGCTCCGCAGCGGCGCAGAAGATCCACCAGCAGCGCAGTAGCCGTTATCCCGTCTACATCATAATCCCCGTATACCAAAATAGGGACATCCCTAGTTATCGCCTCCACCAGGATGTTGGCCGCCTGTTCCACGCCGCCAATGGACGTTGGCTCTGATATTTGGTCCCCAGTTACGTTTATGAAAGCTTGGACTTTTTCAGCTGTATCGATTCCCCGAGCCACCAACACTTGGGCCAAAAGAGGGTTAATCCCAACCCGAGCACAGATAGTACCTATTCGCTCGTATTCAACTTGGGCTACTTGCCACCGTTTGGGTTTTCGCAACTTACTCATGCTTGCCTCCATCTCTTAGGCTGCCCGGTTGCCCCGGGGCAAGGCGAGAAGAAGGCTCCACATGAATGAGAACTTGTGATCGAGGAAAACGCTCCTCGATGTCTCTTTCAATGAGCTCACACAAGTCATGGACCCGATCGATATGGCTTTCTCCGGGAACCACCAAATGAAGATCGATATGCCGTTCCGATCCCGCCTTGCGGGTTCGCAACCGATGAAACTCGATATAGTTAGCAGAGTACCTTTC
>JACIYF010000159.1 GCA_014360065.1 Clostridia bacterium
CCATGGTAGCGGCCGCAGTACCTGAGGCCGCCAACTCTTAAGTAACATTCGACAATCAATGCCTTTGTCCTTCCGAATAATACCAAGTTGTGCACATCATTTCTGTGCGCCATCTACTGACATTGAATTGACTTTCTAAAACTAGCAGTCGAATTAGCAGGAAAACTGCTTTCCTTGGAGAAGATACAACTAATGGAACATACAAGATATGGAAACCAACTGACCGCACCTATACCTATACGTAAGCGCCGAGGCAAGCCCCGTAATCTGTGAACCTGGAGCCAGCTAAACCGATGCGACCGGGGACACTCTGGACAACCATGGCCAAGCGAAAGAATGCCATAAGTAGAAACAGACCAGCCAGGTTGTCCGCAAGGGGGAATGGGGGCTATGCGCAGAAGCCCTCGCCGGAAAGACAAAGAGCTCTTACGGCAGGCAGAAAGCCTTGCCGATCGCCTCAGGGCTTTGGGTTATCGTGATTTTCAAATTGAAGGCATTTTAGCCGATGCCGGGTTAGATGCCGCGCTAGAGCATCTTGCTGACCATGACCTGGAGACCGCCGTCCGGGTACTTGAGGACCAGATCGGTTTTGCACACCAGTGCCTAAGGGCTACTTCAGAAAAGAAAGCCGGTAGAGACAATGGTCCAATGGTCTAGGCATAGTTTGGTGGGTGGAAATGCGTAGGAAAATAACTATTGGCGTATGTATTTACCTCGTAGCCATGCTGGCATTGGGCGGATGGTTGTTGTTCTCAACCGGTTTTATCCCCTCCTATGGCCTTCCAATTGGCAAGGACCAGTCCAACCTGTGGACCGGTCTCACCCAGGCTCTGCTGGAGGAGATGGCAATGAAGGAGGGCAAGGTGGCGCCGAACCAAGGCTCCCCATCGCCGGATTCGGGCTCCAAGAGTGGTGAACCGGTTGAGCCCTCTAGCCCGGGAGAAGATGGGAATAATTCCAGGCTGGGGTCGCTGATAGTCATCCCTAGGCCCAACCAATCAACTCCTGGCTTGGGCCCCGGCCTGGGGAGTATTGCCCTGACACCGGAAATGATCTTGAATTTGGCCAACCGGGTTTCCGCTGCCGACCGGCTGGTGGTCTTGAATATCGTCCGCAAGCGCTTCTCGCTTGGCGATATCAGGCACGCCTTGTCTTTGGTTCAGGGGGGGGTGACCCCGGCCGAAAAGGTTGAGCTGGTGAACCTGGTGAAGGCCCGCCTATCTATAGAAGATATGGCAACCATCCGAGATTTATTATTGAAGTACGCAACCTAGAGGTGGCTATGAGTCCCCATGGTTCAAAGAGTAGGCCTCAGATGAGTGGAGGGCAACTTGGTATGGGCACAAATGGCATCGATGCTTCTTTCGCCAGGGCGGTCGACGAAGTCGACCTTCGAGCCTACCTGGAGGTGTTGTTTAAGTGGAAGTGGGTGATTGCTCTAATTACTGCTGCCGCGGTCCTAACCAGTGCTGTTCTTAGCTACCTGGTGATAACTCCTACATACGAGGCCAAGGCGGTGCTCATGGTAACCCAGCCTGCCCCCGAAAAGCCTGCTTCCTCTCAAAACCAGCAGGGTACGGGGGTAGAATCAGTAGTTGAAAGCGTATCGCGCTTGCCGGAAATGACTATTAGCACCTACGTAAGCCAGCTTAAGAACCTCTCGGTGTTAGAAGAAGTTGTCAAAGCCCTTAACCTTTCTGCCAAAGGAATTAGCGCCCAGTCCCTGGAGAAAATGATCCAGGTTGCTGCCATAAAGGACACCAATTTAATCGAGCTTAAGGTGCAGTCTACCGATCCGACATTGGCTTCCCAAATCGCCAACACTCTGAGCCAGCGCTTCTTGGATTTTATTTCCCAAACCAACAAGCAGCAGCTTAGCAAGTCGGTAGAATTCCTCGATACCCAAGCTCAGACGGGCGAAGGTAAGCTGGAAGCAGCGAAGAAGGCCCTGCGCGACTTCCAGATGCAACCTCGAGGAGTGACTTTCCTGGAAAAGCAGCTAGACGCTCGGATTCAAGACCTATCTAAGTATAAGACCAGGCTGGTGGACTTGCAGGTCCAGAGGGAGCAGCTGGCAGCCGGTAAGGCGGAGTTGGAAAGGCTGCTGGCGGCCACCCCCAAGACCATAAAGGTTAATAATCCTTTGTCCTCCCAATCCGCAAGTTCTACCACTTCCGGTAATGCCCAAACTGGAGGTTCAGGCTCAAAGCTAGTTACGGTAGGCGATTACGAAGAGATAAATCCTGCTTACGCCACCGCTGCCCAGATGCTAGATGACCGCACGGTACGCTTGGCGGAAACAGATGCCGAGCTGGCAGCCGTCCAGAAAATGGCCAACCAGCTGGAAGCGGAAGTGGAGGCCATAAGCGCCGAGCTCGCCAGCAAGCGGCTGGAGCAGGACCGGCTGCAGCGGGAAGTTGATAGGTGGGAAAAGACTCAGGATCTGCTTAATGATAAGATCGTAGAAACCCAGATCGCACGCTCCATCAACTTTGGAGACACCAGCTTACTCTTGGTTTCCCCGGCAGCTCCCCCGGCTAAGCCTATTAAGCCCAATCCCAGGCTAAACATGGCCGTGGCCGCGGTGCTAGGCTTAATGGTAGCGGTAGTCCTAAGTTTCGTTATGGAGATGCTGGATAATACCATCAGGACGGCGGATGATGTAGAGAAGCGTTTGGGACTACCGGTGTTGGGTACTGTGCCCTTTTTCAAGCCGGCCGAGTAGTCATTAGTTACGAATGAGCAATCTGAGCTCAACCGTCAAGCCTTCGGTGATGTTGGCAGACTAGTTCATATTCGTAGCTGAGAGGTGCAGCACGTGTTTCTAATAACCCAAAGCGACCCGAGGTCTCCTGCTTCAGAAGCTTTTCGCCTGGTGAGGGCTAACCTGAAATTCTCCCAAGTCCAAGGCAGTTTTAAAACCATCCTCATTACCAGTACCGGGCCCGAGGAAGGCAAATCGACCCTGGCGGCCAACCTAGCGGTCACCATGGCCCAGGCCGGCAGCACGGTTCTCCTGGTCGATTGCGATCTGCGCCGGCCCCGCCTACACCGGACCTTTAAACTCAAGAACCGGCTGGGGCTGACCAACGTTCTGATCCGAGCTCAATTGTGGAATCAGGCGGTTCAAACAACTGATATACCTGGTCTATCCCTTATTCCCAGTGGCCCTATTCCTCCCAACCCGTCGGAGCTGCTGGGGTCGGAGCCGATGCAGGAGTTCCTGGAAAGCGCCGCCTCTGAATATGACGCGGTGGTGCTTGATACTCCCCCGGTGGTGGCAGTCAGCGACGCCTTGGTTCTGGCCCCTTTGGTTGATGGTATCATCCTGGTGGTCCGGGCTGGAAAAACCCGGGTTGATCAGATAATGGAAGCTAAGAAATTGCTCGAAAATGCCAACGGCCGCATCGTTGGCGCTGTCATTAACGCCGCCAAGCCCAACGGGAAAAGCTATTACTATTACCATTACTACTCAAGCGATGGAAAAGAAAGATGAGCCAAGCCGTAAACCAGTTTTCTGGTTTGATCGATATACATACCCATATCCTACCGGGATTGGATGATGGCGCCAGTAACTGGGATGAAGCCCTGGCCCTAGCCGGGGCTGCCTCCGAGCATGGGACTGCCGTCCTGACCTGCACTCCTCACTATATACCGGGATTGTATCAGCCGGCACCGAAAACCATCAAGGAGCTGGCAGAAGAGTTTCAGCACCGTCTTGGGAGGGCCGGCATCGACCTGACTGTCAAGCCGGGGATGGAAGTCTATCTCGGCCCGGACGTGCCCGAGCTGGCCGAAACCGGGCGCCTGCTCCCTCTCGGAGGCTACTTCCCTGACCAGCCCGATGGGGCCTTGCGACCTTGCCTTCTGGTGGAGTTTCCGGCCAACGAGGTGCCAAGATACGCCGACCAGGTGTTTTTTGAACTTCAAGTCCAATCGTTGGTGCCGGTCCTAGCCCATCCGGAGCGCAACGCCAAAGTAATGGCCAACCCCCATCTCCTAGAACGCCTGGTGCATGAGCAAGGCGTGCTGGTTCAGGTTGATGCTGGCAGCATTGTCGGCTTGTTCGGGCGCAAGATCGCAAAAACGGCGGAACTCCTTCTTCGAAAGGGCTGGGTATCGTTTGTTGCCTCCGACGGGCACAGCCAAGCCCGCCCGCCGGTATTGAGCCTGGCCAAGGCCAAAGTAGCTCAGCTTCTGGGCACCGAGGCTGCTACTGCGCTGTTTACCCATAATCCGGCAAAAATCCTTGACGGCAAGGAGGTTCAACTGCCCCATCTATAAGCTGGTTCTCCAGTCCCCTTACAAAAGAGGAAATCACCGGTCCTTGCCGAAATGGGTAGGTTAAGTAATTTCGGTCGCGATCCATAAGAGGTGACGTGGTTGGCAGCGGCTCAGCGGGCGGCTCAGGCCGCAGGCATCATCGTAATACTGACTATAGTCAGCAAGGTCCTGGGGTTCCTCCGAGAGGCCTCGCTGGCCTCGGTCTTTGGAGCCGGTACCGCCACCGATGCCTACCTGGTGGCGATGATCGTTCCCAGCATGGTTTTCGGCATCGTGGGCACAGCTATCACCACCGTAGGCATACCTGTGTTTACCGAATATCGCCAGGACGGTAAAAAAGGGGAACTGCCGCAGCTGGTCTGGAGCAGCTTCCACGGCCTGATTCTCA
>JACIYF010000160.1 GCA_014360065.1 Clostridia bacterium
TGCCGGCTACGGGATACTGGACGCCTTTGAGCTGGCAAGGAAGTATGACGCCAAGATGGAAGGGCAGGTTGCCACCTACTGGCTTAACCAGGGGCTGGCAGACATGATCGCCGAGGTTTGCCTGAGGCTAGAGCCCGGCCGGGTGTACGGCTTTTTTGCCGGCACGCCTTCTTGGTCGGGAGCAGGAGCCAAGTACCGCTATTTCTTTACCGCCGGGCTGCGTAGGGCCTTAGAGTGCGGCCTGGAGCCGGAGCGGGCAGGATGCTTTTACCGCGCAGAGGGCCGGGGCGTCACAGGCATACTGTGCGGGCTGGGGGAGTGTTTTCGCGACTTTGCTTCCGCCGAGTTTGAGAAAGACTACCCTGGGATAGCTGTCGCGGGTGAGCTGAACTACAGGGGGATACAGCTAGGATATGAAGAAATAGGAGCGGCAGGCGCTCGTGAACCCGAGGAAGCCAAGCCAAAACTGGACGCTAACTTGCCATCTTCTGCAGTCCGGTATGTCGAGCACAAGCCAGAGAAGAGTTTCCCTGGACCACGGCCCGGGCAGTCACCGATTGCGGAGGATTTCCAGGCTGCTCTTGACCAGATCTTTGGACGCTCCGAAGGGGATTTCGTTGAGGTTAGGTCGGGCGATCTTCACCGACTGGTGGGCGGCTACCCTGGCCCCGGCCACCGGATGCCGGTATGCTGCCAGGTAATGCGCCGCAATATTAGACCGGGAGACGTCATTGTCAGTGAACCTCCAAAAGGTGCCGGTGCCGGCCTGGTCATAAGATATAGGTTGCCCCGCTAGGCAAAGCGGATCTAAGCATGGGAGTAGAAGTTAAGTTCTTTAGGAGGAGAGACTATGCCAAGAAGCTCTAACGAACCTCCCGGCGGAGCGGCGGTCGAGGTCATGCGCGTTGTCGAGGTCCAGACGGCCAATAAAGCCAACCCGCTATTCAAAAGCCAGCCCCAAGACTACTGTCACCTGGTCTTGGGGCTGGCTTTATCCCATCAGGCCAGCTAGCAAGCCAGAACCGGAAGGCGTATCTGAGAAGGATAATGACTATTGTGGTATATCTTTAGATCAAAGTTACGGAGCACCGGCAGCACGTAGGCGCTATCGGATGTGCTTATTACCACCCGTAGGCGGTGACTGGTATCCAGCCGGTGGCTGACTACATTCATCTGGAGCTGTACTTGGTGTACCTGTCCCGGCGTGGCGTTCCGTACCGTATAGGGGCTATGGGCTATCAGTTTGGCGCGTCCCCGAGCATCCACATCATACAGCAGCACATTCAGCTGAAATTCGGGGGCATTGGGCCTGACGTAAACAATGGCCTCAGGAGTGCCAAGAATAGTCACCGGAACTTGAACTTTCGGACCATCATAGCTTTCTGCTCCTCCTGAGCTGGCTACCAGCTGGGGTGGGGCTCCAGGAACTGCAAACCGCAGGTAAGAATAGATCAGCGGCGATAGGACGGGGACGCCCGAAGAAGCCACAGGCAACAACAGCCGGTTGCGAATAGTTTCTGGGCGTTGATCATTGCCTTGAGGTGGCGTGAGGGTTAAGCATTTACCCCCATTTTCTCCCTACACCAGATAGTAGGCCTTTTCTTCAGTGCCGGGGATGGGCCAGTCGTCGTATCTGCCGACTTGAAGATCCCAGTTCTGGTAAATGGCAACTGGTTTTTCCTTCATAATGCCATTTTCTTCACCCTTAAGCCAGTAATCGAACCAGTCCATGGCCTGGCTCCACACATGGCTGGGCAAAAACAGTAAGCCTGGGGCTTCAGCCGTGGCGTGGATGCCGTTGGCCAAGTAAAGCTTTTTGGGTATGGTTAGGGCCTGGTAAAAGTTTACGATTTGGCGAGAGGTAAAAAGGTCGTCGTTAATGCCGTTGATGATAAACGCCGATTTGCCACTGGCGTTAATTTGGTTAATATAGGTAGCGGCCGACCGTAGCCGAAAATCTTCCTTTGTTTGCTCAAACTTTTGATAGTCAAAGGCGGATAGGAACCATCTCAAAAGGTCAGTGCTTTCGCGGCCCAGCAGCGCTGCCGATCCCACTAGGAGCGTTGCCCATAGCCATTTGACGCTATCGTTTGGTGCCAGTGACTCTGCTAGGTCGGTCCACCCGCTCATGGCTACAATGGTCTTTACCCTAGGTTCAAAGGCAAGGGCCAGCAGTGACTGTCCGCCGCCATAAGATATTCCTGTAGCCCCAATTCGGCTGGGGTCAACCGGGGTATTGGCAATGAGCCAATCGACTACCCGATTCAAGTCCTGCATTTCCAGGGGCCCGGCAGTTTCAATCCTGCCGCCGGCCAAGCCCCAGCCCCGGCAGTCATAGGCCAACACTACGTAACCTGCCCGAGCAAACTTCTCCATCTGAGCAATATACTCGAATTGGTTAAGCGCCCAGGAATGGATAAAAATGATACCCGGGAAAGGGCCCTGCCCTTTGGGTATCCAGACGTTGGCAGGTAACTTGACCCCTTGGGCGCCCGTAATGATAACCTCTCTAATAGTATATGGCAGCAAACCACCACTTCCGGGGCTATCTTGAGAGAGATTGAGATTAGTTGCTGCTGCTGAAACGCTTGTCGGTGCTGCCTGGGCTGGTGTAAAGGCGCCAAGAGAAGCTGTGCAGATTAGAGACATAGATACAAGGACTACTAACACCCATATTGTGGTGTGCTGGGCGAAAAATCTAGGCCGGAAACCCATGGGCCACCGCCAGCGCAGACATTTAGTTTTGGAACCGGGATTAATTTTCGTAACTGTCATTGCCTGACCTCCCCCGTAACACTACACTTGATCCAGCAACAATTCGGAGAACGTAAACTCAAGCTCACCTCCCAAACGTTTTTTTGCTCAATACAGAAGTGTATCTAATGCCAAATATTATGTAAATAGCCTAAAAACTGTTTGCGGCGACGGGCCTGTTGCCACAGACAGCCGGGAGAACTGTAATGGGGAGACACCATTGCAAACACTCTTGTTGAAGAAACTTTCAAATACAAATCTATGCCCTGGTTGAGAGCCGCCTAATCCCCTTCCTGGCTTCGGCGGGGTGGTTATACTCGTGGAGATGGGCTTAGGGTGAATCCCGGCCTGCTCTTTGTCCCTTCCAACACGGTGCGTAAAGCCAGTTGTCAAGGCTAGGAAGGAAGCTTTCGATGAGGCTGATTTGTAAAGCCGGCCTTAGCTAGGTGTTCGAGCCTAGGACAAAGCAGCCGTTCTGGAGCGTTATTCCGAAGGACTTTCCTAGTTTCTGTCGAAATTTCCGCATAATAGCGAGGCACCCGTGCCTCTGGTTCCCGGTGACAGCACTGCGGTCACCTCACGCCGGCTTAAGAAACAAGTCTTTGTTCTGAACTCATTACTCAGCTAAAGACTGATTCGTGATGGATGTCACGGCCAAAGGTCGTTTCGGCCTCCCGGCGAGCGGTCATGGCATGCCGGACCTTTATTTTAACGATCTCTTCTGGAGTGATTAGAATGCTGTCAGAAGCTGTTACCGCCGCTTTTGAGAAATGCCTTGACCGGATCAGTGAAGAATACAAAAACTTACAACAACAGGTACCACTGCACCCCGGTGTGGCTTTGGATACCTGGATCGATAGCCTGGCCTCGGTGGTAGCGGCCCGAATCGAAGCCTCTCCCGAGTTCGGGCAACTCGTAGACGCTTTGAAGGTCGATGAGTACAGGGCAATAATATTCAGCTTTCATGTAGCCTGTTTCTTGAAGCTCAGTGGAGCCTACTTCGACCTTCATGCTGCGTGTTGCCAGCCTGACATCCATAAGAAACTAACAGGTCTGCTGGACGAGAACCTTTCCCGTCCGCGTACGGCCCATACTCGTTACCTTATCCGCCTCCCTTGGGTGAGCGCAAACATAAGACTCCCGGTCGAAGCCGGGTGGTTCCGCCTGCGCACATTCGAGGCATCTGAATTGGAGGAGCGGATCAACAACCGGGCCCGGCGGGTTTTCTTCCCGCATACAGCCCTCGACCCGGCAACAATTGACCGCTTGACCCACGCCGTTTGGTTAGAGGTAGAAGAAGATAATGTGCTACCACTTGATACTCTTATTCATCTCAGTGCACGAGATGGAAAAGTCAGCTTTTCAGGTTTGCCCCCCGCTGTGGAAAGAGCCCTGGGCCGGCTGGTACTCCTGAACTGGTACCCTGAAGTGGAGGAAGTAGAAGAGTATTGGTGGCCGGGTTTTCCTCTCGGGCCTGTGATTGAGGTTTCGGACAACCTGTTCGACTGGCCTACCCCTCCCACCCCGGGGGTCCTGCCCGATCTTTTTGACGAGGAGGGCTGTGTCGTTGAGGAAGGCCCGGAGCGGTTTATGTGTGAAGATGTCACCGCTCTTGCAGACTACGATCATAAGCTCTCGGCCCTGGAGAAACACGAGGAGACAAAGGGGTTTCTTCCTGAACGAGTACTGCCATATCTCATCAAGGCTGCCACCCTTGATGCCGAGAGAGCGGGAAAGGTAGATCAGGTGGTCAACCACGTCTTGGCGCTGGACGCCCTGTTGGGAGACTCGGAACCAGGGAGCGCTCGACGGCTTCGCACCCGCTTGGGGACACTGCTGGGATTGGATGAAGGCCAGCTC
>JACIYF010000161.1 GCA_014360065.1 Clostridia bacterium
GAGCCGGGTCTCCCATCTCAAAGTGGATTCCTTGATTTTGGTTGCGATCGGATGGGGGATCATGATATAGGGTTATTCCCTGCATGCTAATCGCCAAAACCTGTTCCGGCTTGGCACCAGCCTTATTGATAACTTCAGTGGCCGCCCGGGCAAACAAGCGGGCCAGGGTCACCTGCAGCCGGCTATAATGATAAGCCGAATACAGGTGGGGAGGAAAAACGCCAGCTATGGCCTCCTTGGTTTCGGCGTCAAAAGGCAATTCGTGGTGGGCAATAAGTTGGATTTTGCGTTCCTTGCCCCGGCCGCGAATCGCCACCAGGGCTGCGCTGATCCCATCACAGGAAGTGCCAGACATTAGCCCCACCATTAGCCTTTCTCGATCCGGATCTGGCCGGTGCCCAGGCCCCCAACACAACCGCAAACCGTCCTTCGAACCCTCAATAGTGCCCAAGTCCCATCCCCCCACCTTTGATGATCTGGTGGTAACCTAGATTGCATCCTTGATAATGATGTTTCCGTAGGCATCAACTTTGCCGCTCTGGCCAGGTAAAATCACTATGGTTGAATCAAATTGCTCGATAACCGCCGGTCCGAAAATTTCATCCCCACAAACCAGGTCTTGGCGCCAGTAAACTGGGGTAGGTACTAGGCCGTTCCCTGTTTCCTTAAAGTAGACGAGACGGTTACCTTTCGGCTTGCATACGATTGCACCCGTTCTCGAGTCAGCCTCACTTCCGGTTAGTTCAGGGCGGCTAAGCTTTCCGATGGCTGCGACTCGGAGGTTAACAATTTCCAGGGGTTCATCCAGTTCGGCTGCATAACCAAATTCCTGCTGATGTCGATCATGGAAGGCTTGGCACAGCCTACGCCAGCTGTCAATGCTTACAGCCCCTGCCTCTAGTGTTTTTGCAGGATAGGGCCAGCTTACTGTGAGCTCATGGGTTTGGGCCAGATAGCGCAAGTCTACGCTGCGCTCGAAAACCATGTCCTCTGCCTTGACTCCATCCACGGCCAACTGCCTCTTTCCTTCCTCTTCCATGGAGGCAAAGGCTGCCTCCACATCCTTTGCCTCAACCCGGTTGAGTTCTTGAATGTAAGAAGTAACGTAATCGTGGCGGATATCCGTGAGTAGCAGGCCCAAAGCTGACGTAACCCCCGGGTTCGGAGGTACAATTACTGCCTTCATAGAAAGTTCCCGAGCTATTTCCGCCGCCTGCAACGGACCAGCACCGCCACAGCAGAACAATGCAAATTCCCGAGGATCATAGCCCTTTTGCACCGTTATCTTACGAATGGCATTGGCAATGTTTTGGTTCAGCACTTCTACCATACCTCGAGCTGCAGCGTAGGTGTCCAACCCTAAAGGCTGGGCGATCTTTTCTTCTATGGCCTTCAGGGCCCGGTCCCGGTCTATGGGGAGCTGGCCTCCCAGTAAATGTTCTGGATTAAGCCTTCCCAGGACTACGTTGGCATCAGTTAACGTGGGCTCAGTCCCGCCCTTGCCATAGCACACCGGTCCGGGATCGGCGCCGGCACTCTGCGGGCCCATCTGCAGGACACCCCCGCGATCTATCCAGGCAATTGTTCCTCCGCCAGCTCCAATGGTAGATACATCGATGACCGGCAGATGGACTATGGTTCCAAACTCAATTTCTTGCTCAAGGCTCATCAAGAGTTCTCCCTGGTAAACCATAGCCACATCGGTACTGGTGCCACCAATATCTATGGAAACCAGGTTTTCCTCACCGATCAGCCGCCCAATCTCACGGGCCGCAATCACCGCCGCCGCGGGGCCCGAAAGCAAGGATCGGGGCGCTAGCTCCTCGACCTGGTCAGCCGGAGCCACCCCACCATTGGAAAGCATGACCAAGACCCGCCCTTGGTAACCTCCCCGGCCTAGCTCTTCCATCATGGAGCCGAGATAGCGCTTGAGCAAAGGCCCCACATAGGCTGCCACCACCGCCGTGCTGGTGCGCTCAAACTCACGCCACTCCCGCAAGAGTTGGCTGGAGTTGACCACGAAAAGATCGGGAAAGGCTTCCTTAATAATGCGGCAGGCTTCCACCTCATTAGCCGGATTGGCATAGGAATTGATAAAGACTACCGCCACCGACTCCATGCCCGCTCGAACTAGCTTCTCCGCAGCTGCCAGCACTTCACCCCGATTAACCGGTTTTAAGATGTGCCCGAAAGCATCGGTTCTTTCATCGATCTCCAGCCGGTAACGCCTGGGAACCAGTTCCTCAGGAGGATCCCATTGAACATCATAAAGCTTCCCCCGAGTGGTGCGGCGAATTTTCAGCACATCACGAAAGCCCTTAGTGGTAATGAGTCCGGTCCGGCATCCCTTCTTCTGAATTACCGCGTTGGTAGCCACAGTGGTACCATGAAGGAACATGGAAATATCCCGGGGGGCACAGCTCGAGCGCGCTAGTCCCTCCATAACCCCTCGCATCTGGTTATCTGGAGTACTAGAGGTCTTCTGTACCTGGAGCCTTCCAGTCATTTCATCTAGAAATACGAAGTCAGTAAATGTACCTCCCACATCTACTCCTACTCGCATCATAACTGACCACCCCCGAGCCGCTTTTGCCGGAGTTCAGCCCTGAGTCGGTTGGTTGCCGGGACGTTGACGGTCATGGTATCAGGATCGATGATTACTCCGTAGGCCTCGGCTGCGTGCTGGATAGATACGTACTCTTCGCGTACGTCCTCCAACACCGCCTCGGGATCGCGCTCCAACGGGTCGCCGTACCCGCCGCCTGCTCCTCCAAATACGGTGACCTCGTCTCCCTCCCGGATAACATACCCCACCGCCTTGAGACTTATATTCTTCTGGTTATCCTTGCCGTAGTTCAATACCAGCCCTTGTTTATCTGCAGAGCCGCCGCCAAAAAGCCCCCAGGCAGGAAAGCGTTCTCGGTCCCCTAGGGCAGTTAGGCGGGCTTCTCCGCGGGTAAGCATAAAGGTTTTGGTGGAGCCTAGCCCGCCGCGATACTTGCCGGGACCTCCAGAATCGGGGCGAAGCTGCCACTGCTTGAAAAGCAGGGGGTACTTGCGCTCGAAGACTTCCACCGGCGTAATGCGTGCGCCGCCACCGTACAGGGACACTAACCCCGAGCTACCATCCTTGGTGGCTCTGCCCCCAAATCCGCCTTCGCTAAAGAGGTAGGCTACATAGTAACGGTTGGCCGCTGGATCAAAGCCACCAATAGTTAGGTTGATCAATCCGTTGGGGCAGGCCATAACCTTATCGGGCACCGCCTGAGCCAGGGCCCCAAAGGTCACGCCTATCACTCTCTCGTAGACCGTTGCTGCCATGGCACTGAGAGCGGCAGGGGGCTTAGCGTTTACTACCGTTCCCTCCGGCATCACAAACCGGATAGGTTCGAAGCACCCATGATTCATGGGAATGTCAGGAAATAGCGATTTGGTGGCTACGAATACTGCCGAGGCCGTGCCGCTATAGGTGCTGTTGGCAGCGCTGCGAGTTTGGGGATCCGAACCGGTAAAATCAAATACCGCCTGGTCGCCTCGAATGCGGAGGGTAAGGTGAACCTTGACGGGTTCCGGATTGGCTGGGCTTTCCTGATCCAGGTATTCAGTCCACCGGTACTCACCATCAGGCATTGCCGCAAATTCCTGCTGGAGCAAGCGTTCGGAGTAATTGATAGCTTCGTCCATGCACTGAACAAAGGTATCTTTCCCGTATTTCTCGATTAGCCTGAGGAGCCTTTTCTCGCCCACCGTTGCCGCCCCCAGCTGGGCCCGGATATCGCCCTCCCGCTCCTCCGGAATCCGTACGTTGGCGAGGATAAGCTGATACACTCCTTCATCCAGCTTACCCTGCCTGACAATTTTAATGGGTGGGATTCTTAGACCTTCGCGGTAGTACTCGGTGGCATCAGGAGCAAAGCTGCCCGGCTCTGACCCGCCGACGTCGGGCCAGTGACCAACTATCGCCACTAGGGCCACCAGTTCGTCCTGCCAAAAAACCGGTTTGATGATGCCTACGTCGTTGAAATGAGTGCCTCCGACAAAGGGGTCATTAAGAATGAAGGCATCTTGAGGCCGGATGTCTCCTCGATAGCGCTCCAGGATGGCCCGGCAGGAGAATTCGAGCATGGTGACAAACACCGCCAGATCTGATTCCCCTTGAGCCACTAACCGGCCTCGGGCATCAAACACTGCCCCTCCTATATCCCGGCCTTCGGTGATTACCGCTGAATAAGCAGAGCGGAACATGGTTAGGTTCATTTCGTCGACAACGCTTTTTAAGGAGTTATGAAGCACGGCAAAGGTTACGGGATCGATGCTACCTCCGCCGGCACCGACATGCGATCCTCCAATCCTCTTACTATTGTCACCTGGGCCCGTCATAAAGCTGCACCCCCAACCTGGTGTACGATGCTTCCGAAACAAATTTCCTAAATCTATTGCAGCATAAGGACTCTAACCTTATGGAGGTTACCCCCCTCCCTGGGGAGAATCTTGTAAATACACAACCACCTCAGCAAAGG
>JACIYF010000162.1 GCA_014360065.1 Clostridia bacterium
TGAAATTGATAGTTACCTGAAATTCAAAGTTGGTAATTGCGGTTAGACCCTAGGTGGTTATGCGGGTAAGCAGAACCGGGACTCAACTGGTAGAGCATAGAGTGAGATAGCGGCGAGTTAGCTCTAGCATTGTGAAAGTGATAGCGAAATCGTTTGAAGTGCAGTTGTAGAGGCAAGGGCTGGTCCCTGTTAATGCCAGGGGCAGGACTAGAGGGCAGAGGTAGAGGAATGGTTGGTAAGGAGGGATGAACGTTGTGGCAACCCAAGCTTTCTCGGCGCCGCTTCCTTAAAGCCGGAGCTATCACTGGAGCTTTGGCGGTAGGATCAAGCCTTTTGAGACAACCTGTCGGTGGACTGGCGGAAGCAGCTGGGGGTGTGAGCGGCTCTGGTCTAGCTACATTGCCGGCAGCGGTAGCTGGAAGCGAAAAGGTAATACCCAGCTTGTGCGAAATGTGCTCAGCCAAGTGCGGCATTCTGGCCTACGTTCGGGAGGGCCGGGTGGTTAAGATCGAGGGCAACCCCAAGGATCCTCAGGCGGCGGGCAAGCTCTGCGCTCGGGGATCGGCGGGCATGAAGACCCTTTACGATCCCGATCGCTTAAAGAGCCCGATGAAGCGAGTGGGGGAAGGGAAGTTCGATCCTATCAGCTGGGATCAGGCCTTTCAGGAGATTGGCCCCAAGCTCAAAGAATTGAAACTACAATATGGGCCCCAAACCCTGGTCTGGGCAGCTCACCCCGAGCTCCCGGCTCCCTTGGAGCAGCGATTTATGGCTGCCTTTGGTTCTCCCAACTACACCGGTCATGCTCCCACCTGTTATTCCAGCCGCAGCGTGGCCTATCAGGCCACTTATGGCGGAGTGCCAGGCGTGGACTATCAGAATGTGCGTTACTACATTGCTCCTGGCCGCAACCTGCTTGGGGGCATCAAGAACCCGGAAGTTCGCAAGATAGTGGCGGCTCGAAAAGCCGGGGCCAAAATAGTGGTACTGGATCCTAGGATGAGCGAACTGGCCATGTGGGCGGACGAATGGTTGCCTATTAGGCCGGGCACTGATGGTGCCTTTATGCTGGCGCTAATGCATGTTATTATCAAGGAGAAGCTTTATGATGCTGAATTCGTAGCAGCTAAGACCGTAGGGTTTGATCAGTTAGCTGCCAAGGTCCAGGAATATAGCCCGGAATGGGCGGAGAAGATTACCGATATTCCTGCTGCTACCATTACCCGGATAGCCCGGGAATTGGCCCAGGCCCGGCCGGCTGCAGCTGTGGATCCTTGCTGGCATGCCGCCTTCGGATCCCAGTACTATAACAGCGTTCAGGGGGGTCGGGCTGCAGCTTGCCTCAACGCCCTGTTGGGCAACCTGGGGGCCAAGGGAGGTTTAATTCTGGGTTCACCCTTGAAGTTAGGTGATCCCACTGGGGTCATGGGGCCGGAGCCGCCTAAGCCAACAGCGCCCCGCTGGGATGGAGCTGGCGGCAAAGAATGGCCGTTAGCCAAAGGCTTGGGCATGATTCAGACCTTACCGCTCAGGATCCTGGAGGGCAAGCCTTACCCCATCAAAGCCCTGATCGTCAGTCACCTCAACCCCATCCGTTCCTGCCCTGATAGCGGAAAATTCATCCAGGCCCTTAAGCAACTGGAACTGGTGGTAACCATCGATATTCAAATGAACGATACCGCCTACCATTCCCACTACGTTTTGCCAGAATCCACTTATCTGGAGCGTTTTGATCCAGTTATGGCGGTAGGGCCCACCATCGTCCTCCGCCAGCCGGCGGTGGCGCCCCTCTTCAACACCAAACCGGAGGAGGAGATCATTGCTGGCCTGGCCCAGGCCGCCGGCATTGGCCAGTACTTCAATTTTACCCTGGAACAGTACAACAACGCCCTGCTGGCGCCCTTTGGCATCACCCAGGAGCAGCTTAAGGCACAGGGACAGATTAAGGTCAATCAGAAGCCCACTGCTCCCGAGCCCGGCGAGGAATCCAAGGAGTTTAAGACACCGTCGGGCAAGATTGAGCTGGCTAGCCAGGCCATCGCCAGCGCCGGGGGTTCGCCGGTACCGGTATGGGAGCCTCCGTTGGTCAAGCCCCAGGGAGACAAATTGCGGTTGATTCAGGGCCACGTGCCCATGCATACCCATAACACCACTCAAAACAACGCCTATCTCCACGCCCTGATGCCGGAGAACGAACTGTGGATCCATACCCAGGTGGCGGCCCGGCTAGGGATCAGGGACGGAGACTTGGTAGAAGTTACATCCGAAGTGGGCAAGGTTAGGATCAAAGCCAAGGTCACCGAAGCCATCCATCCCGAGGCGGTGTTCATGGCCCACGGCTTTGGCTGCAGCTCTCCTTACTTAACCCGGACCTACAACCGGGGAGCTAGCGGCGCGGCTTTGATCCCTATCCTGGTAGCACCCTTGTCGGGGGCGGCAGCCCAGTGTGAGACCTTGGTAACGGTCAGGAAGGTGGGGTGATAGCTGTGGCATACGGGATGTTGATTGACCTTAGCAAGTGCGTTGGTTGCGAAGCGTGCACAGTCAACTGCCAGGCCGAATGGCAGCTGGAACCGGAAGAACAGTTTACTAAAGTTCACCGCTATGAGACCGGCAAATTTCCCCAGGTGAAAGGCGGAGTGGTGCCCACCCAATGCTTTCACTGCCATCAGCCACCCTGCGTGGAGGTGTGCCCCACCGGGGCTAGTTACAAGCGGCCCGATGGCATCGTGGCCATTGATGAGGATAAATGCATTGGCTGTTGCTACTGCCTGAGCGCTTGCCCTTACGGGGCCAGGTGCTTTGACTCCAGCCGCCGCATCGTTCGAAAGTGTTACTTCTGCTATCCCCGGATCGAACAGGGCAAGGAGCCGGCCTGCGTAAATACCTGTATGGCTGGGGCCCGAACCTTTGGGGATGTGGACGATCCTACCAGCGCCATTAGCAAAGCCATTAAGGAAACCAAAGCGGTGCCCATCCGGGGAACCTCCATTTTCTATGTACCATCGCCTCACCTCGATCGCAGCTTTTTGCCTCCCGATCTGAAAGAACCTGGGTTTGTACGCTGGTGGAAGGGAGTAATCCAGCCTGGCGGCAAGGCGGTGATGGCAGCAGCTGCGGGAGCGGTGGTGGTAAGCCTAGCCATTAACACTATTAATAAAGGAGGCGGTACCGGTGGCGATGCGGATGCCCGAAAGTAATTACGGCGAGGAGAGAGTAGTTAGGTTTGGTTTGGCCTCCCGCCTGGCCCACTGGAGCAATGCTATATGTTTTGTGTTGCTTTTAGTTACTGGAGCGGCGCTGGTGTTCCCAAGCTTCGGCCATGCCGTAGGTCCGGAGGGGATGCGGGCCTTCCGCCAGATCCACCGCGTGGTAGCGGTGCCTTTTGCCTTCCTGGCCCCCTTGATCATGATCCTTGGTGATCCCAAAGCTCTCGGGAATTGGCTCAAGGAGATTTTTAGCTGGAGCAAGACGGATCTGGAGTTCATCTTGGCTTACCCCCGGGAATTTTTCGGCCTAAAGGCAAAGCTGCCGGAGCAGGGCAAGTTTAATGCGGGCGAGAAATTGAACTCGCTGTTGACGCTGTTTGGATGTCTAATGATGGCCATCACCGGCTTCATCATGCTCTATCCAGGCCGGTTTTCCCCGGCAGTAGTGGGCTGGGCCCACCCGCTCCACTCTTTAGGAGCGCTGGTCATAGGTGGGGTCATCATTGGCCATGCCTACCTCTCCCTTTTGCACCCTCACTCGAAGGAGAGCATTAAAGGCATGATCTGGGGAACGGTGTCAGCTCGCTTTGCCCGGGAACACCATGCCAAATGGTATCGGGAAGCAGTTAAGCTGCGGGTGCAACCGGCCATGAGACCCATTGAGGGTGAAGAAATTGATTCCATAGCCTAGGACGTAGATCCTGGGGTGGCAAAGGGCGGCGCGAGTGGCTTAGGCATCTGATCGGAGGCTGCCCGGCAGGCTGGGTGCCGATTAGGAGGCCCGGGAGGTAGCCAGGCCCGGGCCAATTTTCTTTGAACAGTTCAAGGAATCCTTAGATTATTGTCGAATTCCAACTGCGAGGAGGGGATCAGCCATGCCATTTAATATTGGACCTACAGAACTAATTCTCATCCTGATCATTGTCCTGGTCATATTTGGAGCCGGCAAACTTGTAGGGGTAGGTCGGGCCCTAGGGCAGAGCATTAGGGAGTTCAAATCGGCTGTCCAGGGCGATACTGAAAGCAAGCCAGAAGTAATGGCCAGTAAAGAGAAGTCAGAAGCGAATCAGGCCGAACCCCAACAAGATGGCGCCCGCAGCTGAAGGTGGGCGGCAAGGCTCTGAGCGGCGCGACTGTTAGCCCAATCTGCAACTAATGGCGGGCCTTAAGGCCAAGGGGGGAGGGTGATGATTTGTTTAATATTGGTCCCACCGAGCTGATTCTTATTTTGGTAGTAGCTCTGATTATCTTTGGTCCTAAAAAGCTTCCCGAGATAGGGCGAACCATAGGTGCGGCGGTACGGG
>JACIYF010000163.1 GCA_014360065.1 Clostridia bacterium
TCCTTGCGTTCTAAAAGCACACTTAGTTTTTCTTGTATTAATTTGTTACCAGGTAGGCCGGTCAGCGGGTTAAATGCTCTTTCTTGGCGCGCTCTCCGTAAATGGCTTTTAATCCTGGCGGCTAACTCCACTAGCTCAAACGGCTTGGTAAGATAATCGTCTGCTCCTGCTTCTAACCCCATGACTTTGTCGGCGGTGGTATTTCTGGAAGTTAACATAATTATGGGAGTAAAGGCGGAAACAGTATCATTCCTGAGTATGCGACAAAAATCTATCCCACTAATGTCCGGTAACTCTATGTCAAGAATAATTAGGCTTGGATTTTGGTTGTGTACCAATTCCAAAGCATACGCGCAGTTAGATGCCTCATACACCTCGTAACCTTCTTCTCTTAGGTAAGCCGAGAGGATCCGCACAATAACCTTATCGTCATCAACTATGAGAATCCGGTTCTCTGTCTCCATAGCTCTCCCTCGTCTATGTACCTTGCAAACTTAGAAGGTTCTCGTCAAGCATTTCTTGAAATCCGTAAAGCACACCCAGAACAATGTGCTCAAAGGTCAACCCACCCTGCAAAAAAACCGCATAGGGCGGACTAACTACTCCGTCCGCGCTTAGTTCAATGGACGAACCCTCAACGAACGTTCCGGCAGCCATAATTATAGGGTCCTGATAGCCGGGAAGCTGGGCAGGCTCAGGCTTAACGTGAGAATTTACAGGGGACCCCCTTTGTACTCCCCGACAGAACGCTAGCATTTGCTCCCGTTTCCCAAATACGATGGTTTGGACGATGTCTCCTCGCTGATCCTCAGCTTTGGGGAACACCTCAAACCCGAGCATCTCCGCCAATTTAGCTGCGAAGATTGCCCCCTTTAGCGCCTGAGCCACCACGTGGGGAGCAACAAACAAACCTTGCAGACTAAACCGATTCGTACCCAAGCTAGGCCCAATATTCAACCCCAGCCCTGGTCCCATTAAGCGACTGGCAATCAGGCTTATTAGCTCGCTGCGCCCACAAATATATCCACCCGTGATAGCAAGACCGCCCCCTGGGTTCTTAATCAGAGAACCTACTGCCAGATCCGCACCAAAATGGGTTGGTTCTTTAGTGGAGACAAATTCACCATAACAGTTATCCACTAGGCATAACGTATCAGGGCTTACCTCCTTAACTATTCTCACCATACGCCCAACTTCCTCTGCGCTCAGGGACTTACGTTTGAGCAAATAACCACGAGATCGCTGGATATAAGCAAGCTTAATTGGCCTTTGAAACCGCTTACGGATCCCTTCAATATCTACCGTACCGTTTTCCAAACCAAATGCTTTTAGTGGCAACTCCAAATACTCTACTCCCCATTCAGCCAAGCAGCCCGGAGTTGGCTTTGAGGCTCCGATTATTCCGTTCAATGTCTGATATGGCTCTCCGGTTATGGATACGAAAACATCGCCTGGTCTTAGAATGCCAAAAAGAGCTATGGAGATGGCATGAGTACCAGAAACGATTTGCGGCCTCACTATAGCCTTATCACTGCCAAAAGTAGTAGCAAAGACCCGTTCAACTACGTCCCGGCCTTCATCATCGTAACCGTAGCCGGTTGCATAATTAAAATGGAAGTTGGAAACCCGGTGTTCACGAAATGCCTCTAATACCCGCTGTTGATTGCACATGCTAGTAGCATCAATTGCGTCGAATAGTGGGCGTACTTGGGCAATAGCCTTTTGGGCCAACTCGTTAAGCCTAGCATCGAAAATCCCAGCTACATCGATAATCTGGTGCATAATCCTATATCCCTTTAATGCTATTGTTCTGCTGTAATATCGATGGGTCTGGCGCTCACGATAGTAGATATGGCATGCTTATAGATCATTTGCTGCTTCCCGTCACTGTCAATGAACACAGTAAAATTATCAAATCCTTGGACAACGCCCTTCAACTGGAACCCGTTAACTAAGTAAACTGTAACTGGGATGCCATCTTTTCGGGCTTGGTTTAAAAAAGAATCCTGTAAACTAGTCAAGCCTTTGCCCATTTTTCTTGCCTCCTGCAATGTGCACTCTGAGACGATGCACGATAAAATCAGAGATTTGTTCAGCCGCCCGCAAGGGATCGTAGCGTTTCTCCAGTTTGAACCATACAATTTCTGGATCCCGCTTAAACCAGGTAAGTTGCCGTTTCGCATAATGTCGCGTATCCCGCTGGATCTCCCTTATTGCTGTCGCCAAATCCTTTTCACCGCTAAGGTAAGCTGTTAGTTGGCGATAGCCCAGGCTCTGGAGGGCAGGCAAATCAGAACCATAGGTTTTTAAAAGGTTAGCCACTTCCTCGACAAAGCCCTGCTCGACCATTTTAATCACCCGGGTATTGATCCGGCGGTAAATTTCATCGCGATCAAGGGTTACTCCTACCTTACATGTCGCATACGGAAGAGCTTCTTGGGTTTTTCTCAATTCCGAGAAGGGAATACCCGTTTTGATATAAACTTCTAATGCCCTGATAATTCTTCGTGCATCGTTGGGGTGAATTCTCTCAGCGCTCTCGGGGTCAACGTGGCGTAACCGATTCCACAAAGGGACGCTTCCGTTCTTGGAAAGCTCTGCCGCAAGGCTTTCTCTTATTTGCGAGACATCGCCGATAGGAGGAAGATGATACCCACCAAGAACTGCCTTGACGTACAACCCCGTTCCTCCTACCAGTATAGGCAAAGCGCCTCGCTGCACAACCTCAGGAATCAGTTTAGTAGCTCGCACTTGGTATTCTTTAACGTTAAAAGAATCATTAGGCATACAGATATCAATTAGGTGGTGAGGAATCGCCTTGCCAGAGGATGCCACTTGGTCCTCTGGCATGGTTTTGTTACTTCCTATGTCCATGCCCTTGTAAACTTGAACGGAATCGGCCGAAAGAATCTCACCGTTGAGTCTGGAAGCTACTTCAACTGCTATCCTTGACTTTCCTACCGCAGTTGGACCTACCAGGGCAGCAACCGGAAATTTCGCCCTCCCTTCCTCAGTTACAGCCTTCCAAATAAGTTCCACATTCCAGCCCCCGTAATACAAACCTCGACCAATTCGCCGGTATGAATGCCTGGCTTTTGATTAAACACAACTACCTTATTGGTTCTGGTTCGGCCAGAAAGCTGGGCAGGATCAGTCTTACTTGGCCCCTCCACCAATACCTCTAAGCATTTTCCTACCAGTTTTTGGTTTGCCATAAGAGTCAGGCGGTTTTGGACTCGAATTAGCTGTTGAATCCTCTCTTTCTTCATCGTCGAAGGTACTTCGTTCTTAAGCCCATAAGCAGCAGTGCCAGGTCGCGGAGAATAGACAAAAGTAAAGGCTTGATCGAAATGTAGCTTTTCCACCAGATCCATCGTGTCAGCAAAGTCTTGGTCCGACTCGCCGGGAAAGCCCACGATTAAATCAGTAGTAATGCTAACTTCTGGGTTCTCCTGCCGGATTTCTTCCACCAATTCCATATATTGTTCCCGGGAATAACGGCGATTCATCTGGGCTAAGATACGGTTGCTCCCTGATTGTACCGGCAGGTGCACATGTTCACATACCTTTGACAGGTCGCGGATTGCTAGAATCAACCTACGGTCAAAGTCTTTGGGGTGAGAAGTTACAAAGCGAATTCTGGATACGCCGTCAATTGCATTTATCTTTTCTAGCAAATCAGGAAACCTAATAGAAACCCCAAGGTCTTTTCCGTAGGAGTTTACGTTTTGCCCCAAAAGAGTTATTTCCCTGAACCCTTCTTGAACCGCTTCCTGGACTTCCTTGACAATTGCTTCTGGGCTTCGGCTAATTTCTGGCCCTCTGGTATAAGGTACTATACAGTAACTACAGTAATTATTGCAACCTGAGGAAATGGTTACAAAGGCATTTACTCCCGCTGCCCTCCGAGGAAAAACCAACTCCGCTTTTTTCAGCGGTTCATCAACTACTTCAACAATTGGCTTCTCCTGCCTTTGGGCCTGGGCAATAAGTTCAGGAACGTTACAGACATTATGGGTCCCAAACACAAAGTCTACCTCGGGGATCCTTTTCCTGATCTCCTGTGCTACTCCTGGTTGTTGGGGAACGCAGCCACCTACCCCGAGGAGTAAGTTGGGGTTTTGTTTTTTCATGCTCTTGAGGCGGCCAAGTAGGCTGTACATTTTGTCCTCAGCCTTTTGCCTTACAGCACATGAATTGAGAATAATAACATCGGCTTCGTTCTCATTGTTAGCCTCTTCATAACCTTTCTGGGTAAGGAGGGCAGCAAGGATTTCAGAGTCATATTGGTTCATTTGGCAACCGAACGTTTTAATAAAGAACTTCATGGCCTTAATCGATACTCCTGGTTAATACTCCTAGAAAGCCCTTTGTGTAATTAGGGCGTACAGATCATCCCACGTACCCTGGTAAGTTGAGCGGGGACTAATACAATTGCGGTTAAGGACATATCCTTCGAGAAGAAAAGTAGCCATCCCCAAGTTCCCTGCCA
>JACIYF010000164.1 GCA_014360065.1 Clostridia bacterium
AGAAGGGTCACCGGGACGATCCTTAGAGGGGGCCTTGGCCCGCAGGGCCAAGGCCCCCAAAGATTCCCTCCACCAACGCCCTCAGCTGCCTCGCAGCCAATGAGGGCGGCCACAGGCGCGGCCGCAACTAAACCTCGACGATGCACATGACTTCCACCGCCGCCCCGCCGGGAAGTTCATTGGCGCCCAGGGCCAGACGGGTGTGGGCCCCGCGCTCACCGAAGAGGTCAAGGATAAGCCCCGAAGCGCCATTCATCACTGCCGGCTGATCGCCAAACTCATCGGCGCTCCGTACATACCCCACCACCTGAACAAAGCGTTTGATTTTCTCCAAGTCGCCTAGATAGTTCTTAAGCAAGGCCAGACAGTTCAAAGCCGCCACCCGAGCCGCTTCCTGCCCCTCTTCCACCGTGAGGTCCCGGCCCACCTTGCCCTTGAAGAGAAGCTTGCCATCCCGCACCGGCGTCTGCCCGGACACATAGACCAAGTTGCCCGCCTGCACCACCGGAGTATAGAGCCCGCCCGGCTTAGGCGGTGCCGGAATCTCCAGGTTGTACTTCTCCTTCAACGTTTGTTCTACGCTCATAATGGTTCCTCCTCGCCCTTCGTCTTCGCGTGCTCGGGTGCCGGCTCGTCTCCCAGTGCCTCTTCAGAGCCACGAGCATAGCATCCACATCACCGGAACGAAAAGTATCCACCAATTCCCAGTGCTCCCGGGTTGTTTCCTGGCGCGATGCCGTGGTGCACGGGGACTAAATTAGCCAGCCCCAGGTCGAGAGTATTAGACCAGTGTGAAGTCTAAGATCTACCTCCACCGCTCGCTTTGATCCGGTCAGAGCGATGATTTCGATCCGCAGGCGGGGTTGGGTAACGTCAGGGGGAACATCAAAGGCCAGATTCAGGGTTTTGGGTTGCGGATCGGTGGTATAGATGGCGCTTAAGGTCCTGACCCCTTGGGAATCATTCAAGCGCCAGCTCAGCCAATCGCTTTGCGGGTAGATTTGGCCTTCGGCGTCTACCACCCAAAAGGTAGGGGCAGGGGTGGCGCCGGTCTCCCCAAAGGTCCAGGGGTTAACTAAACCCTTAGGGTTATACTGGTTGGCATTGCCGGCATCCCCAGCCACGGTCAGGTTTACCACCAGGACCGCGCCGTTGGCTGGAACTTCGTCACCGGCTTGCTTCCTCATTTCCCAACAGTTGACTTTGACCCGAGCCTTACCCTCCTTGGGAAGGCCCTTGGTTACCCCGCCTTCTTGCTTCCACTCGGTCATGGCAAAGGTGATGGTAAATTCCTGGCCCAGCCGGTAGCGAGCTACCACCTGGGCACCATCATTCCTGGCGCCGGACGAATCTTTGCCCAGTTCGCTCAAGTTCCTCTGTACGCTCTTTTCTATCCCTTCCTTGAGGGCGTTGGGAGTGCAGCCAAACATTATCACCCCCACTGTCCCCACTAAAAGTACCACCAGCCCTCGCCACACCAGCCGGGCCCGTTGTACTGAAAGCGCCTTCAGCTTGAGGACCCTCAACCCAAGGGCCGTCAACCTAAGGGCCCTCAACCCGTAGGCCACCAGCTGATGCCCTATCGCCACCCTGGCTTTCTCCAACTTGTCCATCCCCTATTCATGTTTATGAATAATCCGCCGCTTCTGAATATCTGGCTTTAACCATTGTACCGGATATAGTCTGGTCGATCAAGCTGCCTCCCTTAGGTGCCTTAGGTTTTAATCCTGGTTTTGGCTGGCAAGCCGGCGCAAAAGTGTGGCCAGGTGGTATTTATCCGCTTCTCCGCTTGCAATATTCATCATGGCCTGATACAGCATCCCCATTGGATCATCTAGGCTTAGGCCATTGAGTTCCAGGAACACCAGGGCACTCACCAGCGCCGTACGTTTGTTCCTATCAATAAAGGGATGCTTCTTACGAATATGAAAAGCATAAGCCGCCGCCATGGTGAAAAGGTCGGTGTGAAAGTAGACTCCGCCCCATGATCCCTCCGGCATCATTAGGGCTGATTCCAGAAGAGAGTAAATAATCCGAAAGCCCCCTGGCACGCCGCAATACCAGGGGGCTGAACTGCCTTTCTAGGACTTAGCTGCTAGGGCAGCTGCCGGTACATCCGCCCCAGCATGGCCGCCGCCTGCTCCCGAGTGGCAACTCCGGCTGGATCGAACTTACCGTTTACGCCCCGGACAATGTTCTTATCCACCGCCAGCGCTACTTCCTGGGCCAGGCCGGGGCTGATCTGGTTTTGGTCCTGGAAACGAGCCAGGATACTCTTGGCTTGGTCGGCGGAGGGAAGGCTAGCATGGGCAGCCAGTACCAGGGCCCGGGCCACCATGGCCGCCAGCTGCTCCCGGTTGATGGGGTCTTCGGGCTTGAAACTACTATCGTTAAATCCCTTCACTATCCCCGCTTCGGCCGCCGCCCGGATTTCCTTGAGTGCCCAGTGGCCAGCCGGAACATCCTTAAAGCCAGGCGCTTTATCCGAGGGCTCAAGCCTCAAGGCCCGGGCCACCCAGGCTGCAAACTGGGCCCGGCTGAGTTGACTTCCGCAATCAAACTTGGTATTGGTGATGCCGCGGATGATCTCTTGCTCCGCCAGGAACTGGATATCTTCTTTGGCAAAGGAATTGGCGATGTCGGTAAAGGCAGGTATTACCGCCGGGCGAACGTTGACTACCTTGCCGGTGGCAGCAAAATCGGTGGCAGCTACTATGCTAAAAAGCCCCCTGCTGTCAGGGGTGCACACCAGCTCCCCATTGGCATCGGTGCTGCCAAGGGTATCCCCGTTAGCGTTGATGACTGCCCCCTCCACCGGCAGCCCATAGGAGGTGACCTTGAGGGCCAGCTGGCGACCGGCTACTACATCATCAGGACTAGACTGAAGCACCAAGGGTTTGGGGTAGCCAGCCACCGCCGCAATCTTGCGGGCTATGTCGGTATTATCGATCTCCGCGGTTTTAAACTGGTCGGCTCCTGGTCCTTCCGCTCGCACTGCTACCGTGGCCCCGGTATGATCATTGCTGCTCCACTTGTAGGAACCGTCAGCTTCATTGTAGGTGAGGCCGCCGGTTTCGTGGTCGGCTGTGACTATCAGCAGAGTATCGGGATGCTGGGATACGAAATCCAAGGCCTTCTGCACCGCATTGTCAAACTCCACCCCTTCCCCGATCATGCCGTCAAAATTGTTGGCGTGAGATTCCCAGTCGATCTGGCCGCCCTCCACCATCAGGAAAAACCCGTCGGGATCTTTTTGCAAAGTCTCCAGCGCCTTGGCCGTCATTTGGCTTAGGGTAGGCTCGGTGGTATCGGCAGGGCGCTTCTTCATGGGCGTAAGGCCATTATCGGCGTGAAAAAGCCCTAGCAAGCGGTTAGCGCTTGCGGCCTGCATTTCCGCAGCCGTGCTTACGTAAGTATAACCCTTGTTCTTAGCCACCGTAATCAGGTCGCGGCCGTCGGGGCGAGCATCAAAGTTGTTGCGGCCGCCGCCCATGAGCACATCCACCCCGCTGGCCAGCTCTTCCACAGCAATGGTGTTAAAATCATTGCGGTTCATAATATGGGAGGCAAAGGCAGCAGGAGTAGCGTGGGCCACTTGGGTGGTGGTCACCAGGCCAGTAGCCTTGCCGATTTTCTCTGCTTGCTCAAGGATGGTGGGCACTACCGTGCCATCAGGTAAAACTGACATCCAGTTGTTGTTGGTCTTGTAGCCGGTAGCCATGGCCGCGGCCGCCGACGAGGAGTCAGTGACATCGGAATCCGCCGAATAGGTAGTCATGAGGCATTTGGCATCGTCCACTGCATCCATGGCCAGCTTCTGGCCCGCCGCCGCTTTGGCCGCCCGGATGGCTTCCACATGCTCTTCGCCCATGCCGTCGCCGATCATAAGGATGACATTCTTAGCCTGGGGCTGGGAGCCGGTTGCCGGCGGGGTCTCGGCCAATGCCCACCCAGGCAGGCTTAAAACTATACCTATGGCTAATACCAAACCCAACCAACGTTTGCCTTGCCCCTGTTTCCAAAAAGCCATAACCCGAAATTCCCCCTTTTGATGCAAGTCTTTCTTTACCGCCAACCACCCCGGTACAATCCTTTTGACTCTGTCCAGTCACCCCCTGCCATTTTTTCGGACAACATCAACATAACCTAAATCTGTAAAACTCCGATAAAGGCAGGATTAGCCGCAGGCTAAGCTTGGGCTAAGCTTTGCGCCGGGATGTTAGACAACCAGGCCTAGCCTTAATGGCTTATGGCAATCCAAATGCGGGCATGGGTACAGCGCAGGATGGTTGGGTATCTTAGTAGTAGGGACCGCTCGCCCCTTCCAGGCGGCCAGCGGTCACAGCAGCAGTTGGCTCGGTAACTTAGCGGCAAGATGACAGCCCGGGATACCGGCCGGGCCTGAGACCTGGTTTGTAGAAGGTGGGGAAAGAGT
>JACIYF010000165.1 GCA_014360065.1 Clostridia bacterium
GCTCACCCGTATAGAGAGGTTCTTTGGCAGAAATGGAATGTGACTGGGTTCCGGGCCATCGAGCTGCTTTCGTATGAGTATATAGCCAGCGAAGAAACGAAGAACAAATGGTTTGACCTCCTTCGGGTAGGCCTTGTAAATACCATCGCAACGGGGGAATTCGTTGTCGGCGTTGGTAATACGGATTGGCATGCTTGGATGCTATGGGCAAAGCCAGGCGACAGAGGGTTCACTTGGGTCTACACGCAGGACTATCAGTATTACCTGAGATCACCCATATGGAATGCTATCCGATCGGGTCACGTGAGCGCCTCCGGGCGTAAGGACCTGGGGGTCTTTGCCGTAAACGGGACTGTCCAGGGCAGCGTGATCAAGGTCAGCGCTCAAGGCCAACTTCAGTTCAAGCTGGTTCAGCAGCCGGTAACCGGACGGAGGTGCACCATGGTGCGGATAGTAGATGCCTACCGCAATCCCATAAGGAATATTGCCAACCCGGGGACGGAAACGTACGTAACCCTGCCACCTCCTCCCAACGATACGTTCTACGTGGTGAAGTTTGAGTTTGCAGCCACCGATGGCAGTGGGCCGTCGGATGTCTGGTGCAACCCCATCTTTATCGACAGGATCTAGGAGGTGGCCTCATGAGGCGCTGGCTGAAGTGGCCCTTGCTCCTTATGGTAGGAGCCCTCTGGGGAATAGCCGCCTATAAACTAGCCGACCTTCACTTTTATTGTGGCTTAAGAGGCGTGGCTCTCTGGCTGTTTCTCACATTATTTGTTTTCCCCTACATGTGGGTACCCTACCTACTTGGCTTGCAGCTCCATTATACTCTTGTAGAGTACTTCGAGCCATTTATTGCCGTTCATGCGGCCCTTTTGGGCATAGTCAATGTACTGATCATCTACTTGGTGGTAGTCGGCGTCCGCCGGGTCCTGGCCAGAAGGAGGAGGAGACGAGAGCCGGGGGCCTGAGGTTCCCACTTTTGTAACCTCTAGTACCTGAGGGGGATAGCCCGAGGTGCCCGGGGACGGATGTCCCCGGGCACCTGTTTGGGGGTGAGCCTAATGGGAGAGCTAGTATTGGAGCTGGTCAGGGTTTTTGGCCTGTTGTGCTCAGCTGGGGAATTCTTATCGGAAGGTTATTGGTTTATCAGGTACGGGTATGCCAAGCTCAAGGCCCGCTGGAGGGTAAGCCGGGGGTAGACAGCTGCTTTTCTTGCGCTCTGGTTTGTAAGTGCCAGCTTCGCCCTGGCTCGTTCAGACCTGAACCGGCTCCTCTACCTCAAAGCTCAAGGTATTCCCAACCTCATGGCCGGTATAAGCAGCCTTGGCTATCAAATCTCTGAGAAACGGCTCACTCCCTACCAAGAATCCGGTTTGTGGGAGTTTCGTCTCAGCACCACCGGCCAGGAACCCTGGATAGTATTCGTCGTATATTTTCCGCCTTTTAAGCCCATCGAACAATGGTCCAGGACCGATGGCAGTAAGCTAGACCTCAAGTGCTCCACTGGCTCTGCCCGCCTTTACTATGAATGGACTCCAAATAAACCAGATCCGGCTCCAGCGGCTTTTTGGAAACGCCGAACCGGGTGTATGCAATCGCTCCCCTTGCGCCCAAGTCGGAACACACTCTCAGGCACCATGACTGCAACACTTTCCGTAGACGATAGAATATTTTTGACATTTAGCAGGAAAATCCACTGTCTGTCGGGAATACCTTATCAAATTATGGAAACAAAGGTGATCGATGGAAGTAGCAGCGTAAATGCTAGGGAAGAATTGGAAGGATGGAGGGTACCCGTTAGGGATCGGCTTGAGGAGGGCGTTAATAGGTTGGACGCTTTAGGAGGACAAAGGCTGGCCGTATCTTCCCGAGCAGTGTTGACGAACAGAGGAGCCTCTGACTTTACGGACCTTTTAGCCCGACTGCGTACACAGGGCAGTGGGCACAGAGTTCTTTCTCGGCCCGATGCCTAATCAGGGTTAATTGACATTGCTCGTGCCGCCTACCGCTGCGCCTGAGTGGTGGCTGTTCTTGTATATTCTTGCTTCCCTTGAGGTAGGGTGGATCTTCAAAGGCTTGCGGTTCAAAGTTAGGTTACCTTATCTCTGTTACGGGGGTTGTAGGGCTAGAAGATTCTTCACAAGGAGGTGATCTGTAAACAAAAAGCATTGTGTTAAACAACTTTAAAGGGTGCCTTGTGGAAGCATTTGGCAAGACTAGGGGGAGGTTACTATGTGGCTACGAAAAGCAATATGTCATTTGCTGCCCATAATATGTACAGTCTGGTTTTTGAGTATAGGCATTGAACCAGCACACGCTATAGTTTCGGCAGGCTATGATGGCATAAACAAGTATTCTCACATTTTGTATCCTAATTGCCTCTATGGGAACAGGGCAGGAGCAACATACGTCTCAAACCTAAACCAAGAATTAGTGTACTATAATGCTGCCTCAGCCTTGTTTCTTTATCAAGATAGCAATGCCTGGGAAAGCGATTTGTGGGCAAGCTATGCTGGTGCTGCAAGTGCTGAGGATGTAAACTTTTTTGCTTTTTCGGGTCACGGATTCAGATATGACTACTACCCTGTTCTAAACGGTGCCTCATGCCATTTTTATGTCAAAAATGGCGGAGAACCTTGGCATAGTAGTAGTGAAGAAGGATTACAGGAAGTAAACGCAACGTGGAATGAAATCCGTTGGGGACACGGGACAAACAAGTGGGCCTCCTTCTATAGTTGTAACTGGCTAACAAATGGTAACATATGGTCAAATTATGAAAAAATCTGCAGAATGTTTGAAGGCTTACATCTCATGACAGGTTTTGCTAGCATAATGTATCTAGACTCAAGGGAAGGAACAACATATGGCTTCAATTTGGCTTACTATGGGCAGACCTTCAAGAATGCATGGTTTAATGCAGCGTCTTATTGGCAAACACAAAGAACAGAGGGTGATTCTATAGCCAGAGTCCAGGGAGCCAAGAGCTGTATCAACGATACTATTTATAGCTGGAGCGCTGGTCCCGTGTGGTATATTTATAATCCGGATGGGTACAGTGCCTGGTCTCTGACCATTCCCCATGACGGACAACCAAAGTAATGCAAGGTAGGCTGAGATTATAAGTTGGCTATGTATAGAAGGCTTGCAGAGCATCTTGGAAAGGAGATGGGAGATCTATGAAGGCCATCAGATTGATCTGGGCATCCTTGCTGGTTTTGATTATGCCGGCGGTTTTGGCTGGCTGTGCTCCCTCCATAGAAGTCCGGCCCGGCGAAGGGGGACTAGAAAAGCTTCCTCGGCTGGAGATACCTAAACCCGGACACCCTACCCCCACGAACGTAGAATACACGGTCGAAGCTATCCCTCGTGTCTCGTCAGCGGCTATGGTATACCGTTTTAAGACTCCCGAGGTTAGCGAGGAGCTTGCCAACCAACTAGCGCAAAGTTTCAACTTAAAGGGATCGGTTCAGTTTGAGCCCCGCCACCAGGTATACAGCATCCGCGAAGGCAGTCGGCTCTTCTGGATTGAAGCCAAGACCGGCAAGTGGTCCTACCAGGATAATACTAACCCCGGCCATCCAGAAAAGCTTCCTTCTAGTGATGAAGCCAAACGGTTGGCCTTGGACTTCCTAGCCCGGTTGGGTTTTTCTCCTGAGCGTTTCCAAGTTACTGTCACTAGTCTTACGGAGTCCACCGGGCCTGGTAAGCCCGAGGTGCCTTTGGCCCGAGTGGTATATTTCTACCCTCGGTTAGACGGCCAGGCGATTCTGGGAGTTTCCCGGATAGTGGTTACCATCGGCGACAACGGCACCATAGTGGGGGTGAACAAGTTCTATAAGGAAATTGAACCTTACAAGCTTTACCCGCTTAAGCGCTGGGAAGAAGCCTTGGAAGAAATGAAGCAAGGTAAGGGTTCAAATAACCTCCACCCCCTGGCCACCAAGGCAACTATCACCGAAGTCCAGCTTCGCTACTGGGAGGATCCGGGGCCCGTATCCGAGCAACCTTTCTTGCAGCCGGTATACGTTTTCCGGGGCTACACCCTGATTAATGGCAAGAAAGAAAGTTTTGATTGTGTAATCCCGGCTACTGACGAGACATAAGTAAAGCCGTGAATTTGGCCAATCAACCCCATCGCAGCCATAGCTTGAGAAAAGAGGGCCATTATGCATGTTCGTGAATAGATATGCATGGGAAATTCTAGGATATGTAGTTTCGGGCATACGACCCTGCAGTTTCGGACATGCGATCTGCGGATTCTAGACAAGGTTGCAGGAGAATCGAAGCCCAAGCAGTTGCGCCACCTGGCGGCTGCCGACAACCACCTCATGAGAAGCATCCAGTTCTTCCAGAAGGTGGAGCCAGCCCTGGCCCGGGCCGGGGTGGAGACCCAAAACTTTATGCCCCGGCTG
>JACIYF010000166.1 GCA_014360065.1 Clostridia bacterium
AGGCTACTCCGCCCCTGGCGCAAGCATCAGTAGGCACCACTCCAGCTTTTGGCGGTTGGAGCAGGTAGCTTTGCCGGTAGCGGTAGCTAGCCTCGGGCATAGTCCTAGCGCTCAGGCTGGAGCTGGATTTCAGTGATGGGTGAGGGGCCATATTGTCGAAACAAGGAGGCAATCTCCGGGTGGCAGGTGAATACCAGGAGCTGGGTAAGGTGGGAAAGCTCAACTAAGGTCTTCACCGCTGCCTCCGCTCGCCCAGGGTCAAAGTTCACTAGGATGTCGTCAAGGACTAGCGGCAAGGGCTCAGCCCGGGAGCAATACTCCCGAATCAGCCCGCAGCGCATGGCCAAGTAAAGCTGTTCGGCCGTTCCCCGGCTCAGCTGGTCAGTGTCCAGCCGCCGCCCCCGGCGGTCTTCTATTTGCAGCCGCTTTTCTCCCACCGGTACCAAGATCCGCGGGTAGCGGCCTTCGGTCATGCAGGCAAAGGCCTGAGAAGCGTGGCGGATAATCTGAGGACTGCGTTCCCGCTCATAGCGCTCCCGCGTCTGCATGAGAAGTCTGCGACAGATTACCAGCACCGCCCACCGGTGAAAAGCTTCCCGCAGGGCCTCCTTGTGGGCTTCCAAAGTCAAAAGCTCCTCCCCTAGCTCGTGGTCATGCTCGTAATGCTGCCGCTCATTGTCCAGCTCCCCCCAGCGTTTCTGAAGGGCCCTAGCTTCTTCCTCCAGGCACTGTTTCTCCGCCTTCGCTTGCTCCAATTCGGCTTCGATCTCTTCCTTGGTCTTGGCCGCTAGATCAGCATACAAAGAAGCTACCTTCCCAGCTGCCAGTACCTCCAGCTGGTCTTCAAGCTTTGCCATGTTTTCCTCGAGCTTGCGCCGCCGCTGGTAGTCTTGGGCTCGGCGCCGGAAATCGTCTTCATCGCTAGCTCCTCCCTGGGCCAGAAGCTCCTCCCACCTTTTTCGGAGCTGAGCTTGTTGGCTTCTCAATCCTTCTAGATCTTGATTGATGTCCTCAATCTTCTGTTCAACTTGGCGTAAAGAATTGGCCCGTTCCTTCTCTCGCTCAAACTCGTCCATCAGCTTCCGGGCCGCCTGGACAACGCGGAAATCAGCCGGCTCAGATACGGCTGGGCGCCCCAGCTCTGCAAGAAGCTGGTTCACCCGGTGCGCCAGCTGCTCAACTTCCCGTACCCGAAGGTCAAGCCGCTGCCTGGCCGCTTCCCAGCTGCTTAAGGCGGTGCGCGCCCTTTCCACCGCCGCAATTAGCCTCTCCGCTCCCTCCGGGCTCAGATCGGCGCTCAGTCCTCTTTGCCCAAGCCAATCTTTCCACTGCTCCTGGAGTTGCCTGACCTGAGCCTCAGCCTCGGCTAATGAGGCTTGGGCTCGACCGCCATCGCATTGAGCTAGTTCCAGCTCGCGGCTCAACTGGGTCAAGTCGGCCTCCAGGCCTTGCCGGCGTTCGGCCTGGCTTTCCTGGGCCAACTGCCCCATCCAACGCCAAGCAGCTAGGCTTAAAGCTACCCCCAAGGCCACTAAAGTTAAGCCCGCCCCGGTTTGACCCCGGGCCAGGAACACAACCGCCAGCGCCCCAAATAACCCCAAGATGGCTATGGCCGGCTTGGTAGCCGGCCTAGGCATGGGTCTAGCTGCCTCTAGTTGTTTCCTTTTTTCCTCCAGCCGGGACCGGACCTTTTCCTCGTTCCACTGGGCCAGCTGCACCTGCTGCCCCGCCTGGCGCTCCTGGTCTCTGGCAGCATCCATATCCACCCGGAATTGCCTTATGGTTTCGGTCACTGCCACCGAGGTGTCCAGGCTCTGCACCTGCTCAGCACCCCAGCCCGGCCCCAGGTTCCTAAGCTCTAACTCCCAAGCCCGCCGGGCTGCACTCACCTCGCTCTGGCACTCGGGAAGCTCTGCTAAAGCCTTTTCGGCAACAGCTATTGCTGATCCCAAGGCGGAAATGTCTTCTGCCCGAGCCAAGATCTCAGCATTGAGGCCCAGCCGTGACGCCTGCTCCTCCAGGCTGGCTTTTTGCTGCTCCTTAGCAGCGATACTGGCCTCTAATTGATTAAGATCCAACTGTAAGGCCTCTAAGCGCTCAATGCCGGCCTCAGGAAAGGCCTCCACATACGGGACCCGCTCCAATTCCCGCTTTGCCACCTCCCGGGCCTGGTACAAAGGCAGGGCCTGGCTTAGCTTCTCTAACCAGACCAGCCGTTGGTTAAGGGCTCGAATCTCCTCTTCACACTGCACCATTCGGCGGTTGACCGCTTCGATGCTAACCAGCACCTGTTCATAAGCACCGGTCCTATGTTTGAGCCCGGCTATTCTCCGCCAACTGGCCTCAATGGCTGTTAAGGTGGCATTGAGGCGGGGTTTCCGGCCCCAAGGCTTATAAAGCTCTTCAATCTGGGCTTCAAGCTCTCCCATTACTTCTGGAAGTGAGGCCGATCCCAATCCCAGGCCCACGCTATAGATGCGGGAACTCACTTCTTCATCCTGGATGGTCTCTAGGCGCTGAAGCTCCTCCAGGCCAAAGGCAAAGACGTTCTGGTAAAAGTGCCGGCTAATGGAGCTCAAGGCTTGCGGCACTTGGGTTAGAGTCGGGTCCGAGCCCAAACTCGACCGGTACCGGCCCCCGGCTTTACCCTGATAGCGCTCCAGGCGATACTCCCGGCCCTGGCTATCCACCAAAGTCATATAGCCTCCCAGCCGCCCGCCATGCAAGGGAGGATACTGGTTGGCTGCACGCTTCCCTTCCGGTCCGAACAGCAAAAAGCGGATCAGCTGCATTAAGGTAGTCTTGCCAGCTTCGTTGGGGCCGGTGAACAAAACCAGGTCGGGGTAAGGGAACTCCCATCCACAATCATGGAAGATGCCAAAGCCATCGACATAAATGGAAGTGATGCGCACCTAGTCCTCACCTACCAGCAAATCCAGCCCCAGCGCCTCAGCTTCGTCAATCAGCCGATGGAGCATTTCCTCATCGATGGGGCCCACCAGTTCTTCTACTCGCCGGTGCTGATAGACTGGATCTAGCTCAGCCAGGAGGGAGACCCGCCAGTCAGGGCTTTGGCGGGCCTCTCTGGCAGTGCGAATGAATTCAGACACAAAATCGCTCCCCGAAGCTAGCGTTTCCAGGTCCAGGGGTCGTCGGGTGGAGATGATTAAGTTCTCTGGCCAGATTAACCCTGGCCCGGCCGCTCCCAAACCCAGTCCAAACTCCCGCAGCGCCGATAGCAGCGCCTCACGTATTCCTCTCTTGGCTAACTCACGGTGAACTTGGGTCCGGCCAGTTACTTCGATTCTGGCTATCACCGAAGAGCCAGCTGCACCACTCAGGCAGTCTTCCAGTGCCACCTTGACCGCTTCCTCCAGGTCCTGCAGGCTGGAAGCGGAGCTGGCATCCACCCGAACCAGCTCCCAGCGCCAGCAGTGCAAGGGAATAAACTCCCGGCCGATCACCCTCTGACCATCAATGGTGATCAAATAGCAGCCTTTTTCCCCGCGCTCCTTGATGTTCCGCCCTTGGGTGTTGCCGGGATAAACGGCGCAAACGCCCTGCTCTTCCACTTCGGTGCGGTTATGTACATGGCCTAATGCCCAGTAATCCATACGGCCCCGGGCCAAGTCCTCCAACCTACAGGGAGCATAATCCTCATGGCCGGTAGCTCCGCCGAGGTTGGCATGGAGGACGGCTATGGCCGGCACCGGTTCGGCCGCATTACCGAGAGCAACCTCAAGGGAGCTCGACCAAGGCGAACTCGCCCCTAGCACCAGTTTACCCTCCCCGCGCCGGAAGCGCCGGGCCAAATTCTCTTTTAGGGCCGGACCAGCATGGCTGATACCGTACACCTCGGCTATCCTGGTTTCGTTTTTGATGACAGGCAAGCGTTCCACCTGGTCACTGGCAAAGAAGTGAACCTGACGCGGCCACTGGAGCGAGGCCCTCCAGCCCTGGCAGTGGTCGTGGTTACCGTGGGCAATAAAGGTAGGGATATTTCGTTCTCCTAGGCGGGTTAGCTCATCCCGGAGCCGGATCTGGGCTGCCAGGCTACGGTCAGCGACATCGAAGACATCCCCGGCCAGGACCACAAAGTCCACTTGGCGCCGGATGGCTAGGTCGACCATGTTCCTTAGGGCCCCAAAGGTAGCTTCTCGAAGCTGGTCCCGGATCTCGGGGGCATCCACCCCCAGGCCGGAAAACGGGCTGTCGAGGTGCAAGTCAGCCGCATGGATAAACCTCACCATTCCCATGATCCCATGCTCCTCTTTAACTTGATGATGCTTCCGAAACGTTTCCCATGCCGGGGCGCTGGCGCCGGCGAAAGACTGGCCTCGCCAGCGATCCGTATGGCTCCCCCTCGCCCTTCGGCGGGGTTCCCGGCCAATTCGACCTCCTGTCTCA
>JACIYF010000167.1 GCA_014360065.1 Clostridia bacterium
AGATGTCTTTTGACTGCAGCGCCTGTGAATATAACGAGATATGCAGTGAAGTTGGCGAATTGAGAAGCATACGAAATTCGCTGGCACGGAAAAAGGTGACGGCTCAATGAATGATAAAAAGCCGACAAGGGTAATTGCAGTTTGCGGAAAGGGAGGGGTGGGAAAAACCTCCATCAGTGCGGCTATAACCAAAATTCTTGTCGAGAACAAGGAACACAGGGTTTTGGCTATTGACGCCGACCCGGCCGTAGGTTTGGCCGCCGCTCTCGGTTTTAATGTGCGAAAAACCGTGGACGACATACGCAACAATTTAATCAGCAGGGTTGAAAGCGGCAGTCAGGGAGACAAGAGGGAAATTGTTTTCAGTCTCGACTATGAAATCTTTGAGGCCCTTGAAGAAAGGGACAACTTGGCTTTCCTTGCTATTGGCCGTCCGGAAAAAGACGGTTGTTACTGCCAGGTAAACAGCATGTTAAAAGATATAATTGAAACGTTGGCAAAGAACTTTGATTTTGTTGTAATAGACGGAGAAGCCGGTATCGAGCAGGTGAATCGAAGAGTTTTACGCAGAGTAACCCATTTATTCTTAGTGTCTGATGCTTCTGTTAAAGGATTGAATGTTGCAAAAACCATAAAACAAGTTGCGGATAAAGCCATTAACTATGAAAGAGCGGGGCTTTTATTAAACAGGATAAGAAGTAAAGAAGAGAAAAGTAAAATATCAATTCCTTTGGAACTTTCATTATACGGGACGATTCCTGAAGATGATGCAATTCGGGATGCTGATATAGCCGGTAAAAGTATATTGGATATTCCTACAACAAAGGTTTTTGACGCAGTCAAAAGGGTACTGGTGAATCTGAGCCTTTTATAATGTTTTCGGTATTCTTATGTTATTTTAACTTGGATCCGGTAAGTAACCACCAAGAACCCTTGCGCCACAAGGCTTGAAGCCCAAAAATTAATGTCCTTTATAGGTACCCGGAAAGGGTTATGATGGCGGTCGCCTCCCCCGCCCCTAGGTTTTGCCCGCGTAAATCCATCTTGAGGCCTGATAGCTGATACCCTGAAAACGGCGTGCCTCGACAAATGTCTCCAGCAAGTAGACAGGATGACCGTATTTGCTGAGCCAGTCCCCGCTAATGCGGCGGGCAATTTGGCTTAGGATATGGCTGGCCAGGTAGCGCACCTGTACCCACGGCAAGATTAAAAAGCGCATGGTGGAGGTGATAAAGCGTAACTGAGAATGGCAGATTGCGCCCGTAGGGTAGGCAAAGGGGAAAGTAGACCTGGACTCTTGTGAGAGCCAAGATTGAAGAAAGGAGTGTTAATTTTGGAAAAGCAAGAAGCTCCGAGCCTTCCATGGGGCGCAAGAACGGTCTTTGGTATTCTCATCTCTGTTTTGGTGCTCATTGCCCTGGTCATTTTCGAAAGGTTTGAAATCCCGGGCTGGCCCGCTTTCCTGGTTTGGAGGATGTGTTTCGGAAGCACCAATTCCATTAACAGGAGGTGTAAATATGTCTTCTGAAGTAAAAGCCATGCCCAGATGGATACCGCTTACCTCGTGGGGCCTGGCCGGCTTTGCCGGTTCCTATGTGGCTGGCATACTACTCGACGCCACCAAGAGTTACCTGACCCCCTTCCTGGTAGCCGCGGTAATAGAAGCAATAGGATTGATCCTCCTGGCCATTACAGAACCGCCCGCCAAGGTATCTGTCTAAGGCCTGGCACTCCGGGGCAACTCGGAGCGCCCAAGGCCGTTAAAGAGGAGGTGGTAGTTAGCCGCTGCAGCCGGGCTAAAGATGTTTAAGAAAAGCACTAGAGAATAATTACCAAGTATCCCTGTTTTAAGGAGGTTAAAAAATGTTAGGCTCTGTGAGCTCGAAAATCAAGAATGTTTCCAACTTGCAGTACGAAGAGAAAAAGTTTGAGTTCTGGGGCCCAACTCCCGATGAAGCAAGAAAAATTATGATCAACAAGTCGCACGCCCTAAAAGATAAAAGGACCACCCTCAAGGAAGCTGTAGCCAAGTTTATTAAAGACGGGATCAACCTGGGCATTGGCGGCTTTGTGAACACGAGGGTTCCGGTAGCTATCATTCATGAGATCATCCGCCACGGGGTAAGGGATCTCACCCTCTCCCTCCACTCCAACTCCATTTGCCCGGAGCTTTTGGCGGGAGCTATGATCCTCGACCCGGACAGGGTTTCCATAAAGCGCGTTGAGCTGGCCTGGTGGGGCTACGAAATTATCGGCATTGCCCCGCTCCTCCGTTACCTGACCACCAATGGCATGATTGAGCTGGATGACTACACCAACTACGGCATGTCGGCCAGGTTTAAAGCAGCGGCCATGGGCATTCCCTTTATCCCGGTGCGCGACCACGGCGGCTCGGATATGGAGCTGGTTAACCGGGGAATGATGATCCAGTGCCCGTTTACGGGTAAGAACGTCTACCTGTTGCCGGCCTGTCACCCGGATGTGGGGATTGTTCACGTCACGGCTGCCGATATGTACGGCAATGCCCGCATCTTCGGTGCCCACTGCACCTGCCCGGAAATTGCAATAGCTTCGACCTACACCGTTATGACTACTGAAAAGATCATCCCCACCGAGAACATCAGGTCGTACCCGAACCTGACGGAAATTCCTTACCCGGCCGTCGACGCCCTCATTGAGCAGCCCTACGGCGCATACCCAGGCGCCTGCTACGGCTTCTACTGGTTTGACATGGATCACTTGGGGATGTTCCGCAGTATATGCGAAGACTTCCGCAAGACCGGCAACAAGGACGCCCTCAAGAAGTACTACGACGAGTACATCTTTGGTTGTGAAACCTTTGACGACTTCCTCGAGAAAGTCGGTTACAAGACCTTAAAGAAGGTCAAGGAGCTTGACGGTGGCCAGCCCATTATCATCTAAAGACTTGTATGTGAGCGGCTAAAAAGATTAGGTTTGAACCATAGGCCACTATAAATTCAAGGAGGTATAATGAATGTCTGAATATACCCCTTTTGAAATGATTGCCTACACGGGCTCGAGGGTTCTAGAGGACGAAAAGATTGTGTTTGTGGGCACGGGCCTGCCGATCATTGCTGCCATGCACGCCCAGCTCACCCACGCCCCAAACCTCTACATGATCTACGAAGCCGGCTCGCTCGCTCCCATCCTGGAAATGGGCATGCCGCTTTCCGTAGGTGATACGCGGGCGGCCCGCAAGTCCTGCTTCTTAAAGGGCCTGTGCGCCGCGTTTGAGCTCACCCAGCGGGGCTACGCCGACTACGCCTTTATTGGCGGCGCGCAGATCGATATGTACGGCAACGTCTGCTCTACCATTGAAGGCAACAACTACAGCAGGCCGCAGGTACGCTTCCCCGGTAGCGGCGGTGCCGGGGCCATGGCGGCCAACTGTGAGAAGACAATCATCATCATGGCCTTGGAGAAGAGACGGTTTGTGAAAAAAGTGGACTTTTTGACCAGCATCGGCTTTGGGGATGGTTCGCCGGATTACAGGGAGAAGGCTGGTGTAATGGGGTCCGGCCCTTACCGGGTGATCACCAACCAGGCTCTCTTTGGTTTTGACGAGGAAACCAGGCGGATGAAGCTCTTAGAAGTGAGGCCGGGACTGGAGCCCACAGACATTCAGGAACTGGTGGACTTTGAACTCATTATCCCGCCCGACGTAAAAGAGATGGCGGAGCCGACCAAGGAAGACTTAAGACTCTTGCGGGAGGTCATTGACCCCGAAGGGTACTTCTTAAAGAGGGTAGTAAAACAGTAAGGAACCTGCAATAATTAGTGAATTATGCTATTACTGCCCACATTATCTGACCGGGATCTGTTCTAATTTGCTGGCCGCAGTAGAAAACCGGCCGCGCGCGCCGGATCACGAGTCATCTTCGAACTCTCCAAGGACACACCTAGCCGTGGCCTCGCCGATGAGCGGTTTTTCCTGCAGAAACTCATCCAGCAGGCAGGCGGTGCAGATATGATCTCGCGGGGTATGCCCTTGGAGAAGTAGTAGATCGCGGCGACGGCCACGTCGGAGAAAAGCGCGCTTGACACCCGCCACCGGGAGGTGGTGCTGGAGATAGACCCTAGCTTCCCAGGCCGAGAGCCTGGCGAGGTGAAAGCGTAAGTTTACCCGCCGGGTGATAGCGTCGAAGGTCTGCGGCCTCAACCTGGGACACCTTTTTACCGCCATGGATCAGGCCCTGGCGATGAAAAACAAGTTTACCCGCGCCATGTCCGGCTGGGAGTCCATAGGCAAAAGGAAAAGGACCATCGTTACCCTGTTTGGCCTTGAGATCACCTACTGCCGCCGGGGGTACCGGAAAAACATCGAC
>JACIYF010000168.1 GCA_014360065.1 Clostridia bacterium
TTCCCTTTCCTACTACGGCTACATATACCCGGCACCCCTGGTCGGCCGCCGGAGGCAGGGCTGGAGTAATCTTGCCCTGGCTGTCTCTACCAGGACCTGCCGACTTTCGACCCGGCTCCCCAGCTACCGGTGGCGGGTTATTGGGTTCGGGATTGGGGTCAGCTTTTTTCGGGTGCTCATCGGTTCCCGGGCTCACCGAAGCCGGCTGGTTATCCGGAGCTGGGTTGGTGGGACCAACTGCACCTGGTTCTTTCGGGATCGGCTGCTGGGCCGGGGGCGCCTGCACTAAGCTGCCACCCGCGGAGGAGGCTCCCGCCCGATCCCGACCCGCCGACCACTGGGCGTAGGCGGCCGGCCCCAGCAAAGCGACAGCCACCAGCAAGACAGCGATTAGGTACCAGCGCCTCTTTTTCAACGCTTATCCCACCCCAGGGCCCGGTAAACCATAACCGCAGCCTGGGCTCGGTTGACCGCGGTACCGGGGCGAAAACTCCCATCCTGGTATCCTTTGACAATTCCCTGGGCCGCCACCCTGGCCACGCTCTCCCGAGCCCAGGAGGAAATGCTGTCCCGATCCTTAAAGCTTAGTCCAGCTCCTGCCCCAGATAGCTTCAAAGCCCGGTCCAGCATGACGGCCGCTTCTTCCCTGGTCATCAACCGGTTGGGCCGGAAGCTATTGTCGCTGAAGCCGCGGACTACCCCGGCCTTGGCGGCGGAAGCTACTTCTTTAGCAAACCACTCATTGCCGCTAACATCGCTAAAGCGCCCTGCGCCGCTGCCCTCGAGCTTTAAGGCTCGGACCACCAGGCAAACAAATTCGGCTCGAGTGGCAGCACGCCCGGGCTGAAAGTGAGTACCGTCTGTTCCTTGAACAATTCCCGCTCCCGCTAAAGTCTCGATAGCTTCTTGGGCCCAAGCCCAGCCACCGGAATTAACGTCGGCAAAGCCTTTGCGGGCCGGTGGAGCTGGGGGAACAGTAAACTGGGGATTGGCGCCCAGTGATAAGTAAGCGTGAAGCGCTTTGGCTGCCGCCATGATGTTACCGATAGGGCCAAAACTCCCATCGGGGTTCCGGGCCTCGGTTGCCATGTAATCGATAGGAGTCGCTCCTTGACTGCTCTTCCAACTGGCTGGATCTTGACCTAGAAACCGCAGAGTGACAATTAGTTCGCTGGTGTCCACCACCGGATCCTCCGGGAAGGGCTGGGTGACGTATACGCTGCCGTCGTCCTGCAAATGCTTCTTGAGATAGGAAAGTCCCTTATCTATTGCCGCCTGTATCTCCTGACCGCTCTCCCATCCGGGTAAGTAAGTAAGAGCACGAATGGCTTGACAGGTGGACAAGAAATCGGGATAAAAAGTGCCGTCGAAGCTTGCCCCCCAGCTGCCTAAGGTATCATCGTTGGCCTGGCTTTGGTGCTTCAAAATATATTCGCGGGCATAGGCCGAATCGACCACGCTCAGATAACCAGCCTGACCTAAAGCTACATAAGCCGGTATGTCGCTATAGACGCTGTCGTCAAAGCCACCCCGGGGCTTCTGCCTTTCCTTTAAGGCGGAAGCCAATTGATCGGCCAAGTCCGTCCACCCCCATTGCTTGGCAATCAAGAGTTGCTGAGCCAAAGCTTTGGCGCTAGCTGCGCCGGGGTTCTTGAGGGTTTTGTAGACCGACCCCAAAACCGATTCCTGTAAGGTCTTGCCCTGGTATACCCACTGGTCTAGCGATATCCCTTCTTCAGCCAAAGTCAATATGTAGGCAGTGTCGGCATCAACGCTCTGCCCTTGAACGTACTGGTTATAGATGAACTCCACCGCCTGGCTGGCTAGCTGGCTATAGTTCCCAGCCGCATCCTCAGCTGCTTCTGCCGGAGGCGGGCTTGGTGTCGGAGCCAAGCCAATGGATACCGCCATGAAAACTAGCCCGATCACCGTCGTAGCTGCTGCCGCTCTGATGATACGCTCTAGCGTCTTAAAGACCATCCTTATCCCTACCTTCCTCAATAAATTAAAAACCCCTGCTCCAAACGAACAGGGGTATTGCTGCCCCATCCTGCGTAGGGAGCCCACCATGCCAGCCAGATACCAGGTCTCCTGGCTCAGGCTCACCGCTTCCTACGCCTTCCCAGGCTTGCCGCCCAGTGGCTCCTTGTAGGTTGCTCCCCATCACAGTGGCGCGACCGCGCCGGATTCGCACCGGCTTCCCTCGGTATCCAGCCCTATTTTACTTGGTCATTAATCTTTATTTGCAATCGGGTTATTTATTCTATATGCTTTTTAAAAATCCTCTTAAAAAGTGCGCCCTTTTTCTATAGCAATCCGAAACATCTGCTCCTTTTTGTTTTGAGGGGGAACGTGCAAGATTTGGCGCCGGGACATGGTTAGGGCCTGGTTGGGGCAACTAGCAACACAAACCCCACACCCCAGGCAAACCTCCCTATTTATGTGCGGTACTTCGGCCCCATTCTCCCCGTCCTCCATACTGATGGCGTTGATGTGGCAGCTGTCGGCGCAGGTGCCACAGCCCTCGCACAGGTCAGGGTCAAGGGTGGGAATAAAGTTGCTGGGGTGGGCAAAAGTTTCGCCTGCTTCCCGGATGGCCCGCAAGGCCTGGCAGCAACAGCCACAACAATGGCAGATATAGGCCGGATGCTTGAGAACATTGTCGCCCAGGTGAACCAGGCCCAGCTTTTCCGTCTGATCCAGCACCCGCAGCAGCTCATCCACCGTAGCTGGCCTTCCTAAGCCGCGCCGTGCCACCCACTGGCCGGCGGACCCCAGGGCCGTGCATACCTCCACCGGGGCCCGGCAAGCCTTGCCCAAGTGGCTAGCCTTGTGCCGGCAGGAACACAGGGAAAGGGCACCGCCCCCGGATTGGCGAATGATGGCTGAAGCCCTTTCGTAATCCAGCACTTCGATCTCAAGCGCCGCCGGGATTAAGCTCTCATAGACCAAAGTGTGAAACATCTTGGTCTCGCCGCCGCCCAGCTCCTGTCTGATCCCGGGGCTCAAAAAGTATTGCTCAAATAGCTCGGCCAATTCCTTCATATCCAGGTCTTCTCTTACCCGCATGAAGGTATACTCGAAGAAACCAATTACCATGGGAGCCAGCATATAATAGGTGCTGTCGCGGCGAGGTATGTCGATGACCAAGCCCTTGCTGGCCATATGGTCGAGGATTTTTTCCAGCTCCTCCCTGGCCATGCCAGTAGCATCTACCAGCTGCTCCAGCGGCACCGGCAGCAAAGGAAACTTGCTCCCCACCATGGCTTCCGTCTCGGTGTAGAGCCGATACAGGATCTCCATCAAAGTTGGGTTGACCGGCGCCCCCACTGGATTCCGGTTCAGCCGCTCCGCCAGAGCCCGGTAAACCTCCTCCTTAGCGCTAACCAAATGTCCCACCAGCATACCCTCCTTGCACGCAGTAGTGGTCTACAGACTAGTAGGAAAATTCCAACCACTTACCTTCTGTTAAGGTCTAGTTCCAACCAAATCACCGCTCAGTCTATGCTTATTACTGTGTCTATACTTACTCTCCCCCTTTTTGGCGGCTCTTCCATAAATCAAATAGTTGGGTAGCCAAAGATTGGATGTAGTCCCGGCCCTTACCCAGGTTTTCTACCTGGTCCTTCCACCGCCTGGGGATGGCCCGAGCCCCATGATAAGCTCCAGCTATGGCTCCCGTCATGGCGCCAATAGTATCGGCATCACCGCCTAAATTGACGGCATAGGTCACCGCTGCTTCAAAATCCTCGGCTACTGTATCCCCGGTAAGGATGACAATTGGCGAGAAAGCTGTTGACCATATCAGCTGGATCGAATCCCCGGCAGCGGATAAGAGACTCAGCCACTGCGATCATCATCTCGGTATCATCGGTATAACTGCCAGCAGGCAAGTGGCCAGGACGCATCTCCTTGATAGCTCCATAGCGGGCTATAATCCTTTCTCGGTCCCAACCCTCCACAGCCATGCCCAAGGCATCGCCAACCAAGGTTCCCAGCAAAGCCCCCTGAAACTTATCTTTGGTCAACAGGCCGACCACTCCCCTCAAAGCAGTCGGCGGTCCGGTAAGCGGACTTTCTCCCTGAGGAAAGCAACTCAACCGCTCCCTCGTTTCCCCAATTAGTTGACCTAAGCTACTTACTTTTCTGTATTCTATCTCAGCTTGCCCCGGCAAACAACCCACCTTTCTCTCCCTGACAAGCTCCATCATGGCAAACAATCTATAAACCTGGCCGCTACGCCTGAGGGCGGTGGCCCCACCCGCGAGCCTAGACCAGCCTAAACAACTCTGGCAGTCACCAAGGCCTCGTCTCCGAGCAC
>JACIYF010000169.1 GCA_014360065.1 Clostridia bacterium
GAGGGCAAAGACCGGGTTCAGATCTACTTCCCGAACGGGGAGGGAAAGAGCGTTGGCCACCAGGTGGGCGTCCTCCCGGTCCCTGGGATCACTATAGCAGGGCATGATCACTCCTAGGCAGGCATGGGGAAAAGCCTTTTGGCATAGGGCTGCCACTACGGCCGAGTCCACCCCGCCGCTCAAGCCGAAGACTACCCCTTTGGCCGAGGCCTGTTCGGCTTGTTGCCGGATCCATTGCACCAAGTTATCAGTGACTCGTTGACAATTCAATGGCACTGCCTCCTCTTAGCTTTCTGATTGGAAGAGCTTATTTGTGATGGTGAGGCTTACGGTACGCTCGGCTTCTAAATCCTGCACATATTCACTTAAAAGAGCTAGCCGAGCTTTTATGATCTCAACATTAACCATTATGGTCGGCCTCCAAAATCCTGGCAATCATCCTGGCATTGCGCCTTTGTAGGAGCGGCTTGAGGTCGAAATATTGGCGGCGGGAAGCTACTTCAAAATCCACCCGGCGCTGCGGCTGCTTGTCGACCAGCAAACGGCCATCCAATAAGATGTGATGCTGTAGCAGTAATGGCGCTGCCTGTATATCGATTACATCTACCTTTTTCCCGAGCGCTCTTTCTAGGGCAATGATTATCTCCAGGCGGCGGTCGAAACGAGCCAGCTTGTCACCCTCACTGGAAAAGAGCACGGCCACATCAATATCGCTCTCATCCCTTTGGGTACCCCGAGCCTGGGAACCAAAAAGGTAAGCGGCAACGATGTCGTCTTGTTTTTCTAGGTAACGAGCAATTAGCTCGATGGCGTTGGCCATCTGTTTTGCCCAACTTTCATTGGGAATTTCATGAAAACAGGTTAGCTCTATTATAGCAAAAATGGAAGGGGAAAAATGCCAAAGTTAAGGCCCAGGCAACCTAGAGAAAAACCCCGCCGAAGCGGGGTAAAAGATGGTTTTGCCTGGCTTTCATGGCCTGACCGCCTGGTGCATCAAACCATGGGCCGGGTCCTTGGATTAAAGGGCGCCTGAGCTTGCTGACCCATTTGGGCGGCCTGGGCGCTCAACATATTCTTAAAGTTCTGTTGCACCTGGGTGATGTCCTGTTGATCGGCCAGGTTGGTTTGATACCAGCCCCGGGCGCTCATGGCCTTAAATATAGAATAGAGATTGTTTTGTTCATCCTGGTAGATGCTGAAAAAGTCGCGCCGGAGGTTTTCATTGGAGCACTCGGTGATGGCGGTATTGTAGATGAAGGTTAGGAGCTTGTGGGTTGCCAAAGAATCCCCGGCGATGGTGCGGTCATTCATTTGGGCGTTCGCCATAGTTTCCCTCCTTAATTCATTTCCTGCTTTTTCTTCTGCTTGGCAAAGTCGAATTCGCGCTGTGATGCCATGAGCGAGTTTCGCATGCAGGTATTCAAGTCGCAGATACTTACATTACGGGCCCCACCCCTAAATGGCGCATGAGGATATCCTGGTGGCGCTGGTGGGTTCTTTGTACATCCAGGAGCACTTGCTTAAACTGCGGATCCGTAATCTGGTTGGCCAGAAAGCCGAGCTTTTCGATGACCATCATTTCGCTGGACAAGCTCTCCCGAAGCAGCATCAGCTCAGGTTGGGTGAGATTGGGCATGTGTACACCTCCCTTAATTGGTAGTTGAGACCGGACGAGGCCATCCTAGGGCAACAACTCATCCAACTTGGCCCGGTCAAAGCCAAGGACCACTTTGCCGTCAATGAAGGTGGTTGGCACCACCATGTGGCCGGTCCGCGAGATCATGCGCTCACGGCCGGCATCGTCCTCAGCTACGTTGAATTCCTCAAAAGGGACACCTTTTTGGGAAAGATACTCTTTCACCTGGGCACAGTAGGGTCAGGTGGGAGTAGTAAATACCGTTACCTTATCCGGCATAGCCTACCTCCTTAAAATCCTAGCTCAAGCTGTGACCTGAAGAAGTGGCTGCCATGGCCACCTACTGAGCCTTGGCTCGTTCTTTTCCAAACAAGCCAATGACGTAACTTAGGATAGCGGAAACTAGGATAGCTCCGATGATATTGGCCCCGGCTACCATCCAACCCCAGGTGCCGAGAAAGGCCCCGCCAATCCAGCCGCCAACGATGCCCACGATTATTGCTCCCCAGACACCGCCGGGGTATTCCCGGTTTATGGCATAGGTTTGGATAAGCCAACCCACCAGGCCGCCCAATACTATTACCAAGATCCAGCTACCGACTGTCACTATCTCACCTCCTTCAAAAACTCGTTGCTTCTAGCCGGGCGCTGGTCCTTGGGTAGCTTCCGAACCAGCGAGCCCCCTCCTTGATTGTCCATTCCTAGTTGTGCGGCTTGGCCGCGTGGGGCAGTGCCCGATCTTAGTTTGACCGCGGAAAGCAGGTTTATACATGCATGCCCTGGACACGGGCGGGTACAAGGCCAAGGCTGGTCAGTTGGAAAACCGCAAGGGCTAGGGTAGAATAAAATGGTAAAGTATGGGCAAGACAGCGCTTACCGCTGAAGTGGGACGGGGGGTCAGGCAGGAAATTATGCAGCACCAGCTTCATGTTTATTTAGAAGGAGTCGTGCAGGGCGTGGGCATGCGCTACTATGTGCTCAGGCAGGCGCGCCTATTGGGACTAACCGGCTGGGTCCGCAATCTTATGGATGGCCGAGTAGAAGTGGTGGCCGAAGGCGATGAGGTCATGCTGAAGGAGCTTTTGGAGCGGCTAAGAAATTCGTCGGTAGGAGTAGTGGAAAGGGCGACGGCGGAATGGCAACCGGCCTCTGGCCAATGGTCCGACTTTTTCATTGCCCCGAGCCTCTAGAGGCCAAGCCTAACCTTTTTCGCGGCTTGGAGCAAGAAGCAGTGAGGCTAGCAGGAATTACGCTTGGCTTGGGTAGCCCAAGGAGAGGAGGCAAACCCTAATGCTTGAGCCTAAAGCCCCTATCTTTCACCGGCAGTGGTTTATTGGTGCTTACCGCCAATCCCAGGACATCATTGTCGCCGAGGCTCATTATGTGGATAGTTTCCTGGAAATGACGGCTAGGCTGGAAGCCGGGGTAAAGGACTTAGTGGCCCGCAAGGTGACCTTGGCCACTCACCGCGACTCCAGCCGCGTCCCTCCGAGATTTGACCCGGCCAACCTGGCCGAAGGCCTAGCCTGGATTAGCCGCGATGTCAGCCAGTCCTTAGATTGCCTTCAAGGAATGGTTTGTTATACCGGGGTAGGGAAACTTGTCCGCAAGGCGGTGGCGCCTGACCCGCTCGGCTTGAAGGAAGACCTGATCCTGGAGGCCATCCGGGCAGTGATCCAGGCTGAGACTTTTATTTTTATAGAGCGGGGATTTAAAGACGCTTTTGATTATGAGGCCTATTTTAACCGCACTTTTGCTGGTAGCTGCCGCTATTACAGCAATCTGGACCGGGTTAGCCGCAACTTCAGCCAGGGTCTTTTAGTTCATAGTCGCGGCCCCAACCTCTTCTCTCGCTTTCGTAGCACGGCTGTTTATAGGTGCCAAGACAAGTACCAAGTGGTGGCCCAGCTTTCCGATTCTTTTCATGAAATGGAGCTCAACTTGCTCCTAAACCCAAACCACCTGGTGGTGGAGGAAGCGCATGCCTTTATGCTTCGCTTTCCTGACCCGGTTTGCCAGGAAAGCGAGGAGCTGGTAAAGGCTGGCCTGCCAGGAGTGGGCTTACGGCCCGAGAATAAAAAGCATATCTATGCTGCCTGTGGGGGCGGCAATGGCTGTACCCACCTAGGGGATATGGCCTTCGATGTGGCCCGGGCGCTTAAGATTTTGGGCAGCTGGTGACGGCTTGACTTGTGAGCGGGGATAAGGCATAATATAGGCGCTGGGTCGGTAGCTCAGGGGGAGAGCACCTCGTTGACGCCGAGGGGGTCAGGTGTTCAAATCACCTCCGACCCACCACCACAGGCCCTTTCCGAGCGCCAAGGCGCGCGGAAAGGGCCCTTTTTGTATAGCCCAGCAACCGCTCACATATACTAGCAGCGGGAGGTGAGGTTGTGGCTAGCAATGTGCCTGTGCTGTCGTTGGGGTCGGCTTCCGGCATGGAGTACTTGCTGAGCCGGGCAGAAGAAGAGATTTCCCAGCTCAAAAAAAGGGGGCTGGGAGTGGATTACCAGGTGGACAACCGCGGCAAGTTTACCTTTCTCTGCTTTTACCTTTCCAAACCCAGTGGCCGC
>JACIYF010000170.1 GCA_014360065.1 Clostridia bacterium
CCTTGTTGCTGGTGGCTGGGTCAGGAGCTAGGGCTAGGCCGGAATCGAAAACCTGCCACTCCAACTGTTGGCACCCGGCCGGGAGCGGGGAGGTCCAGAGCAGCTCGCCGGCGGAAGTATAGGCCCGGATCTGCCGGCCACCGTACCAAGCATCGGCGGCATAGACTGTCTTGCCATCGGGAGAGACCAGTATCCCCGAGAACTTGCCCTGCGGGAAGCGAACCCATTTTGACCTTCCGGTCTCGGGGTCGAGGGAGTAGAGAGCTTCCGGCTGTACGCCGATAAGGCTCTGGCCGCATGTTGCCAGTTGCCATGGGCTCATTCGGGTCGAATAGGGGCGTATCTCCAGCAGATTCTCTTCCCTGGGAGGCGCCTGGGCGGGAGGCCGAAAAGACCAGATCAGTTTTCCATCCCAGCCCATCAGGTCTACCCCATCTGAGCGCAGGACGTAGAATCCCCTCTCGCCGGCCGTTGCCATTGCCACCACCTGCAGGCGTTCGGGCAAATCGATGGGGCGCAAAGATCGGGACTGGAGGTCGACCAATATGGTTGTTAGTGAATCCTTTGGCAACAAAATGTGCCCGCCGCCCACCAATGGTCTTTGCCATTCGTTGGCAGCGGTAGCAGCGGGCCCGGACGGCATCTGTACCGGCAGCCCCCCTATGGACAGCTTTCTTGCCCCGGTGGTGGGGTCAAGAATATCCAACCGGTCGGCCCGGCCAATGAAGGCCAAGAGATCTGGGCCCAAGCCAATGGGGGCGGGGGCATAACTGGCCCCAGTGGCGTAAGCCCAGCCGAGGCGCGGTGCCCACCGGGTCCAGAAAACTTCCCGATGGGTAAACTTCCAGACGATGCTTGGCTTGGTATCGGTAGGGGGAGGGAAACGAACGGGGCCAGAAACGGCAAATACCAGGCCCGTTAGTATGATGGCAGCTAGCAAGAAAGGGCCGGCGGCACGGCGCACCAAAGTCAATAACCAGGACTCCTCGCCGCGCCCCAGCGCGACAGCGGTGACCACCGCGAGAACTATCCCGGTGAGAAGGTAGATAAAAAGGGTAGCTAGATCCGGGGCCCAACAGCCGTGGCCTGCCCAGAGGGGGATGAAGTAGAGGGCCAACCCCAGAAAAACCAGCGAAAGCAAAAAGCCGGCCAAGGCATTTTGCCAGGTTATCCGCTTCCGGCAGGACAAGATAGGCCCCATGGCAACGGCGGAGATGATGACGGGCGGTCCTAAAAGCCACCGGGCCCAATCCAGGCGTTCATCCTGCCCGCGGAGGGCGAACTGCACTACCACAAAAGCGATGAAAAGGATCATGGGGGGAACCCACCAGGGCCTAGCCAAAAGAGCCCGGGTCCGCATCCACATTTGGGCCATCTCCCTCACTCCCGCCGGTAATCTCTTGCACCTCGCCTCGGGGTGGCCACGACCACAGGCTTGGCCCTGTGCCTCCTATCTCGCCTGCTCCCGCTACCTCTTTGTGGCGCCCGGTGGTGAATCGACTGCTCCGGCCATGCTTTGCTTTTGTCGGCTACTATCACTTGCTATTGTTTCTTACTCCATCGCTATTGCCTGACGTTTTCCGTTGCCGCCCGCTCTGAAGTACTTTGTTACTTGGTGCTGTTGCCGCTCGCTTCTGCTTACAAATTATTCTGTTGCTTATTATTCGCTTCCAGGCAGATATTTCCTCCTTTTCTTCCAGCAGGGGCCGGATTAACCGGGTCGCCTTGACTACCTCTTGGGCCGGGACCCAACGGTGCCGGGCGCCTGGGAATGGCGGGAAACGGATGGAAGAAGGCCCCAGCCCTATTCCCCCTTCCTCACCCCCATGTTATAATCATTCCAAGACCAGCACCATACGGAGGAGAAACCCAGTTGCCATCCCAGCTCATTGACCGTAGCTTGAAAGTTCTGGCCAAAGAATACCCCAGCGCGATCAAGGAGTCCAGCTTTGTCCAGGAGTGGTACAACGAGGGCCTGCAAGAGGGGATCGAGAAAGGCAGGCAAGAGGGTATCGAAAAGGGCAGGCAAGAGGGCATCGAAAGGGGCAGGCAAGAGGGTATCGAAAAGGGCAGGCTCGAGGCTCTCCGGGCGGACATTCTAGATGTCCTGAGCGAACGCTTCGGCCAGGTGGATGCCGACATCATACAGGCCGTAAACCAGATCGAAGCCACCTCCACCCTGAAGTCCATCCTGAAAATGAGCGTCAAGGTGGCCAGCTTGAGGGAACTCAAAAAAGCCTTGAACCTGGCCTAGCACCTGATGGTGCCGGGCACCTGGGAGGGAACTCATCGCGGAAACGGACAACCACCGGTCAGCGGGTCGGTCACAGGAGGCCTTGTGGTGGGCTTGCGCTGATTAACCGGGCTGACCAACTTCATGCCCAGGCGGACACCTATACTTTACGGGCTTTGTGCTCAGCTGACTCCCCTTAAAATGGCAGAAGCGATCCTAAGTACCCTAGCAGGACGCCCAAAGCCAACCCGCCCATAACTTCCACCGGCGTGTGGCCTTGCTGCTCCCGGAGCCGAACCGGCTGCTGAGTGCCCGCGTCCGGCTGCTCAGGCGGCGTGGCTAGGGTTAGCGGTGTTCGGTTCGCGGCTGCTTGGACCTGCCCGGCGTTGCCTTTAGCCTGTAGGGTCACCAGCCGATTTAAGACCGCGGCCTGGGCGCCTACCGCCCGGCGCAGGCCCATGGCATCGATTACCGTGAGCAAAAGAAAAGCTAGCCCCAGGGAAAAGATAGGAGTAGCAAAACCCTCCCGGAATCCGATCAAGACAATGGTCGCAGTGATCACGGTGGTGTGAGTGCTGGGAAAGCCGCCGTTGCCCATACGCTGCCGGGCTTCGCTGCCGAAGCGGATGAAGTTGATGATGAACTTGACCGTGCCGGATATTAGCCAGGCCAGCGGAGGCATGAAAACGTATACCACAGCTTTGGCTCCCACCTAGTCTGAACCCGAATTCTGAACTCAGCTTAGTTTCTGCTGATGCTTGACCCAGCTATGATTATTCGTCCTTAGGCGCAGTATTCCTCCCAGAGCTTTGTTTATTGCTGTCCAGCTTGGGCCATGGTAGAATGTGGACAGAGGGGGAGGTGCCTTGGCCGTGGCCGAAGAAGAGACTGCGCTGGGTGGTGGGGACCGGTATAGCGCTTGCCGGCGTGATGGTGGCTCTATTGGCGTAGTTGGTGCGGTGAGAAACGAGGCGGGCCCCAGCCAAGCTGCCGGGCGAGGCTGAGCTGCATAGACTGTATCGCAAGCGGCAGCGCCACCCGTCGTCTTATTGTATCCGGCCTAGGTCGGCGGGAGATGACATAAGGAAGACCAATATGGCAGAGGATAAAATTCTGTTCGAAGTTGTTTCCAAGCTAGGCAAGAAAGTAAGGATTACAAAGGAATACTGGCAGAGGATTACATCTATTAAGCATCCTAGAATGAAGGGACAGGAACGGGCTGTAATAGAAACCTTACGATCGCCTACAGAAGTCAGACAAAGTAAGTCCGATCCTGCTGTGTACTTATACTACCGCCCGGAAGGCAAATACTTTATGACGGTAGTAGTAAAGCATCTGAATGGAGAAGGCTTTATTGTAACCGCTTATGTGACTGAGAAGGTCAAGGAGGGAACCAGGGTACGGAAAAGATAAGGGTGATTATAGATCGAGCGGCCAATACGCTCCATGTGTGGTTTGATGATCCCGCAAGCGAATATATTTCCGAAGAGACTGGAGAAGAAATAATCCTCGTTAAAAACGAGGCAGGAAAAGTGATAGGTTTTGAAAAAATAAACTACCTCCCTGCTTCGGAAATAAAAATTCCCGCCATAGAAGCGGAGATCGTGTAAGAGGGGGGTGGGCCCCACCCCAGAGGGTTTTGGGCCAGTAGCTTTCTAGCTGCGGGAGATGAAGATTACCCCTAGGCAGATGCAGGCGATGCCCAAAAGCCGGGGCCAGGAGATGGATTCCTGGAACAAAAAGTAGGAACCCAAAAGCACCACGATGTAGCTGATGCTGACCAGAGGATAAGCGTAGGAAAGCTCGATCTTGGAAAGCACATACAACCAGAGGATGGCGCTCAGCCCATAGAGGGCCAGGCCCAAAAACACATATGGCGATGTGAAGACTTTGGTTATAATGGCCACCAAGGAGAAACCCCCTCCAGGTGCTTCTCCCATCATTCCTTTCTTCATGGCCAGC
>JACIYF010000171.1 GCA_014360065.1 Clostridia bacterium
TACTCCCTGCTCGGCCCACAGGAACAAGAAAATCATCGTGATTGCCATCCTGACGTTGTGGCTCCTAAGAGCTGTAGCCACAAACTTAAAGGCATCTTTAAGGCTGGTTGCTGGGGCAGGGTGCTCCTCATCCACAGGAACCGTGAGGTTGTGCTACTTGATCCAGCCGTACACCCGGTCCTGGTTTTTCTTGTTGCCCAGGATTACTTGGAGTATCATGATTGGCACGCCAATCAAAGGAACAAAGAGAAAAGCTTCCCTCCAGCCTGCAACCGCCCTCAGCGAGGGGTGCCTGTACCCTTTTTCGATTTTCGTGTACGCGGCGCGGCTGAGCCCTGCCCGGCGGGCGAGCTCGGCCTGGGTCAAACTGGCCCGCAATCGTGCTTGGCGCAAGGCAAGGCGCATTTTCTGCTTCTCCTTTTCAAGTTGCGTAATTTATGTGCCGCTAGGGAACATTATATGTGTTCCATTAGAAACTTGTAGACAAGGTGAGAAACAGGATAGAGTTTCTAAGAGAAACCTTTGGGGGGCGGTCGCATGAATCGGTTCGGGGAGACATTAAAGAGGTTGCGGGAACAGATGGACCTTCGACAGAACGACCTGGCGGAGATGGCCGGAGTTGAGCGCTCAACCGTTGCCAACTGGGAACGCGGAGCGAAGCAGCCGAGCTTGGACACTTTGGTGAGGCTGAGCGAAATTTTCGGTGTCTCGCTGGACGAACTTGTAGGTACGACAAGGGTGACCGCTCCCCTGCCCCCAGCGTGTTACTTTTCCCTGACTTCGGATCCGGTGGTAAAGCTCCTGGCCAAGCGAACCAGCGTTCCCGCTAAAGCCATCGCCGCTTTCATTGCAGCCTTCCATATTATGGGCAACAATTATGGGAAGCGACAACAATCCAAGAATTGCTAACGGCCCGTCAGGCTGGGCCGGGAGAGCCTGAATCTCTGCGGGGCGGCTACAGGACAAACACCTTCGCAAGGCTGTCTCCGGAGGGTTTAAGCCTGACTGAAGCACAATGAACAGTATGTTCCGGGCAGCATTCATATCCCTCTAGATTACGAGACCACATCCCGGGGATTTGTGTGCGCAGGCGGGCAGCGATTTCGTGACCAGGAGCATGGAGGATACCCCATCCACCAAACGGGCGGGGGTTGAGCAAGGGTTAAGCCAGGAGTTGCCCTTCGCCAAGACTCTAGCCGACCCGCGCGCATCAGCGCATTCGAGGGCGAGAAACCCGCCTCCATATACACAGAAGGCGGGTTTCTTAAAGGTCATAAGGCCTTTCGGGCTTTCAGAACATTGGTTAGCCTGGAGGCTAAGCTTTTTTCACCTGGCACAAGCCTTCCTTGAAGGCCGGAAAGCCGGAAATGGGGTCAAAGTGGCGGGCCACAATCTCGTTGACGTTGGCTTTGGCCCAACCATGGAAGACGTCAATTACCCCTGGCATGACTATATTGGTAACCTTGGCCTTCATCTTCACCTCTCCATGGGGCGAGGACAGCACCACCGGATCCCCATCCTTGATCCCCCGTTCGGCTGCATCCTTGGGATTCACCCTGACGATGGGTTCAGGCATAAACTGGTTTAACCAAGGCAGCTCCCGGAACTTGCTGTGGGTGTACATGGGCACCCGAGAGCCAGTGTTGAGAATGAGCGGGAACTCCTTGGCTAGATCGGGGGTGCTGATGGGGCTCTCCACCGGCTCCTTGTAAGTAGGCAGCGCATCGAAACCGTACTGGGCCAGGATGGTGGAGGCAATCTCCACTTTGCCGGTAGGGGTGGAGAAGCCAGGCTTTCCGTCCTTGCGAAGCAGGCCCAGCTCGTACTTGCGGAACTTGTCCGGGCCTGGAGGGGGGATAACCTTCCCTTCCGGCGCCCGCCGCAGATCGTCCACGGTTAGGTTCAGGGGCTTTAAGAGCTCGTTTAAGGCTGCTTCCTCGCTGCCGCCAAAGAGCTCAGCCCCAAGCCCCATCTTGGTCCCCAGCTCAAAGGCGATGGTCCAATCCCCCTTAGCCTCTCCCAGGGGCTTCACCACCGACTCGCGCAAATATATCTTGCGGCCAAATACCGCCAGCGGCGCCATCCGCTCATAGGGCATGGCGGCCGGGAGCACCATGTCCATAAAGTTGTGGGTCCAAGGCCGGATATAGTAGTCGGCCGCGGCGGAAAACTCCAGCTTCTCAATGGCCTTCTGGTATTCCTTAGTTTGCGGCCAAATCATGGCGTTGCCGCCAAACATCATCAGGGCTTTAATCTGGCCTTTCTCCACATATTCCGGAAGCCGGTTGACTTGAACCTCATGAATGAGATGGGCCCATACTGGGAAGTACTCCTTGTCCACTCGGCGGTCCTGAATCTTAGGAAAGAGGTCAGTTTCCCGGTTAAAGGCTGGGCTACCGGCAAAGAGATCAAAGGGCAGCGGGTAGGTGGGAATAACCACCCCGCCGGGGATATCGAAATTACCGGTTAAGGCCACCAAGGCCAGGATGGCCCGGTGGTTCTGCACTCCGTTGGAGCTGTGGGTGGTGGGGGAAGCGCTGCCGATCCAGGTGGCCGGCTTGGTGGTGGCCAAGAGCTTGGCCGCGGCCTCGATCTTCTCCGCCGGCACCCAAGTTATCTCCGCCGCCTTGGCCGGAGGAAAATCCTTGGCGTAAGCCTTGAGCTCTTCCCAGCCCTGCACCCATTTTTCAGCAAAACCTTGGTCGTAGAGGTTATCCCGAAAGATTACATGCAGCATCCCTAAAGCCAAAGCCCCGTCGGTGCCAGGGCGAAGCTGCAGGTGGATGTCGGCCAAATGGGCTACCGTGGGCGTCACCCGAGGGTCGACAATGATGAACTTTACTCCTTTGGCTTTGGCTGCCAAGAGCTTCCAGAAACCATAAGGCCCCGACCAAGCGGCATTTTGGCTCCAAATTAGGCAGGCCTTGGTGGCCGGCCCGGGCGGGTTACCTAGAGTCACCAAACCAAAGGTTAGCAAAGCTGCCATAGCCGGGGCTCGAAAGCAAGTAGAGCTTTCGTTACCATAGTTGGGGCTGCCGAAAGTGTAGGCCAACCGCTGCACCGCCGATCTGGGCTCCTTGGGGTCGCCCACATAAAAGAGCACTTTGTCGGCACCATACTGAGCCTTAATTTGATTGAGCTTGGTGGCGATGGTGCTATAAGCCTCGTCCCAGGAAATGCGCTGCCAGCCCGGATCGGGATCCCCCTTGGGCCGGGTCCTCTTGACCGGATAAAGCAAGCGCTCCGGGTCGTAGAGCTCCTGCAGCGTGGCTGCCCCTTTGGCGCAGATAGGGGAATTGGGGTAATTCTCCCGGGGCTCGATCCGAACCACCTTGCCCTCCTTGATGAAGGCCTTAATGCCGCACTTGGGAGTTTGATTGCAAGCATCACAATAGGTATAGGCGAACTTTTCCTCCCCCGGCTCTAGGCCGCCAGGAGCTTTTGCCCCCTGGCCCTGGCCGTCCTGGGCCCAAGCCTTTTGGGCCTTTCGGCTCCAAACTACCGGGCCAATGCCGGCCGCTGCCCCCATGATAGCCATGCCTTTAAGAAAAGCCCGCCGGGTTAGTTGCAATTCTTTCTTGTCTTTGGTCTTTTTTGCTGGCGCCATTTATTACACCCCCAAGTCCCGATACCATTTGGCGTGGTGGCTAGCGGCAAAGCTCCGGGAGACCGTACCCCGGATCATGCCCCAGATGCTTTCCCGAGAACGAGGGTGGAGCAGGCCCAGGTAGGCATGGCCGAGAATTATCCCGCCCAGCACTAGCGCCCCGGCCGCATGTAGCGGGTGGGCCCAAGCTACCACCTGGGGAGAAAAGCTATCCTGGTAGAGCATGATCCAGCCAGTAATGATCATCAGGAGAGAGCCAAGTATGGAGATAATCGAGTTTAGCTTCTGGCCAGCATTATATTTGCCCTGCTCGGGAAGCCTCACCGGCAGGACAAAAAACTCGCGGACAAAACCGCCGATAAAAGCATAATCATCCCGGCTCCAGCTGAAGCATTCCTTCAGCCACCGCCCCACCGTCCGGGGAGTGCCCAATACCAGGATCAGAACCGTCAGGAAGGTGAAAGGATAGGCCATAACGTGGTGGATGCGGCGGAAGATACCTAAACCCTCAGGGCCGAGCACATGCGCGAAGCTATAGAAAGCCAGACCAG
>JACIYF010000172.1 GCA_014360065.1 Clostridia bacterium
GTTTGCAGATAAATTTTTGCTTCTTAAGAACAGGACTATTTTTGCCTGTGGGGGGATGGAAATCATAACGCCAGAAAACATCGCCAGCGTCTACGGTGTTCCCGTAGCCGTGGAAAGGCTGGCCAACATTCCCGTAATCGTGCCGCTGTAACAACCGCTGGCGACAGGCCATTCGCTCCCATGGTTCCTTCACAGTGGCAGCAGTGGCGTTTTGGCATAAAGCCCTAAAAAGATCAGGCTCATCCCCTACGACATAGAGGACCTCGACCTGGAGCTCGAGTTCGGGTTATCCACCATCTAGACAGGTTGGATCCTCCTGCTAATAGAGGAAGCCTACCGCCAGGATGCCCTGTCTCCGGGTTTCCGGCTGTATGGGACAGTGGCGCGCAGAGGGATTCTTTGCGAAATTGGGCCTTGCTCCATACTAACTATCATGATATTATTTACCCAGGAAGTTAGTGGGTCCTAACTTTGCCTGCATTCAAAGGGAGGGGACTTCGATTACTGAAACGCTCACCCTTTCGCCAGCCTTACAGGATTACCTTGAGTGTATACTAAACCTTTCCGAACAAGAAGGGACGGTCAGAGTCACGGACCTGGCGGCCAAACTTAAGGTGGCCAAAGCCAGCGTGAGTCAGGCCATGAATACGCTTGCAAGTCTAAACCTAATCCGGCAGCGGCGTTATGGACCTGTCGAACTCACCAAGTTGGGCAAGGAACATGCTGAGAGAGTTCGCAAACGACACCGGGTTATGAAGGCGTTTTTGATCGAGGTGTTGGGCGTGCCCCCTAAGGTCGCTGAGAAGGATGCTTGCCTAATGGAACATGTAGTAAGCGCTGTCACTATGGAGCGATTAGTTGAGTTCCTCGAGTCAAGAGTTGAAACCAGTAACCCCGGTGAATCACTACGACAGGAGGATAATACAAAGGAGGGAGAGCGCATGGCTTCAACAAAAATCAGGGCTTTGAGTGAGCTTTCTCCGGGAACAAATGGCAAAGTAATCAGGGTTGCCTCTCAAGGAGAACTTCGCCGCCGGATACTCGATATGGGCGTTGTCCCGGGTGCAGAGGTGCGAGTAGATGGGGTGGCTCCTCTGGGTGACCCGCTGGAGATTACCGTGAGAGGCTATCACCTGAGTCTCCGAAAGAGCGAGGCCAAGGATATATTTGTGGAGGCAGAATAATGTGCCATGGGAAGTAACAGGGTGCTGCCTTTAGCGTTTCTCGCTATAGGCCGTGAGGGGGTAGTGAAAGAAATAATAGGCGGTCCAGGGTTGCGTAAAAGGCTTGCGGGCCTAGGTTTTGCCAGGGGCGCAGTTGTTCGCGTTATCCAAAATGACAGAGGCCCTCTAATCGTCGCTCTGGGAGATTCCCGCCTGGCTCTCGGCTACGGGATGGCCTGCAAGGTTATGGTGGAGGAATTGTCGTAGAGCTTGAGGCCCGACTTGATGGGCAGAAAAAGGTTATTGTTAGCTTAAAAGTTAGTCTGGCCTAACAGAAGAACGGGAGGAGATTGTTCATGGGAGCTTCATATGCCGCAAAGGCTGAAAGGGAGATAGTTGTCGCGCTGGCAGGCAACCCTAATTCAGGTAAGACAAGCCTATTCAATGATCTTACAGGCGCAAGACAACGTGTCGGCAATTGGCCCGGCGTGACCGTGGAAAAGAAGGAAGGCAGAATGGTCCATGATGGAACAACCATTCGGGTGGTAGACTTGCCAGGCACCTACAGTCTGGGCGCCTATTCTGAGGACGAGGTTATTGCCCGAAACTTTATTCTCGGCGGCGAATCCGATGTGGTGATTAATGTCGTCGATGCTACCAACCTAGAGAGAAATCTTTATTTGACGGTACAGCTATTGGAAATGGGCGCAAATGTAGTAGTAGCCCTGAACATGTCCGACGAAGCCCGGGCACGGAACATAGAGATTGACGTCAGGAGGTTATCAGAATTCCTGGGCGTACCTGTGATTCCAACCGTCGCTACCAGAAATCAAGGGATCACAGAGCTTCTCGCTCAGGCGCTGGCCGCGGCGAGGAACCCAAGCAGGAAAGTCATAAGGGTTGATTATGGCCGTGAGGTGGAAGAAGAACTTGGGAAACTTGAGAAAATCGTGGCGTCACATCCAGGCTTATCGAAACGCTATTCACCCAGGTGGCTTGCGACCAAACTCCTGGAGCATGACGTACGCCTTCTAGAGAACCTGAAACATGCAGATATAGAGGAACTCCTGTGCCAGGCCGACAAGAGCGTAAAGCACCTCACAGAAGTCATCGGGGAAGATGCTGAATCCATCATCACAGATAGGCGCTACGGGTTCATTTCCGGCCTTACCAGAGAAACCGTCAAGAGACGCCAAACTGCCGAAGAACGGTTCACCATATCCGATAAGATTGATAAGGTGGTTACTAATCGTTACCTCGGCATTCCCATATTCCTCGCTGCTATGTGGGCAATGTTTCAATTCACCTTTAAGCTGGGCGACCCCATGATCGGATGGGTGGAGGCTATCTTCGAATGGATCGGGGGAGCGCTCGCCGGAGCCCTCGAGGCAGAAGGTGCGCCAAGATTCATCATATCGCTTGTATCTGATGGGATCGTCGGAGGACTGGGATCTGTCCTGGTGTTTATCCCTCCAATTTTCCTCCTATTCTTCGCCATATCTGTCTTGGAAGATAGCGGCTATATGGCTCGCGCAGCCTATGTGATGGATCGCTTGATGCATGCTCTAGGGCTCCATGGAAAATCCTTTATTCCCCTTCTCATAGGTTTCGGATGTAACGTGCCCGGGATCATGGCCACGCGGACACTGGAAAATAAGAGGGACAGATTGATCACGATCCTGATCACGCCCCTCATGTCATGCACAGCCCGGCTGCCTGTATATGTGCTTTTCGCAGGGGCATTTTTCTCCGCAAGGCAGGGATTCGTGATCTTTTCCCTCTATATCCTGGGGATAGTCCTTGCTATAGTAGTGGGCAAACTCCTGAAGACCTTTGTATTTAAGGGAGAACCGTCGGCATTTGTTATGGAGCTCCCGCCTTACCGGGTACCAACGCTTAAAGGAATCCTCATCCATATGTGGGAGCGGGGAAGCGCTTTTATCCGTAAGGCTGGCAGCGTAATCCTCGGAGTGGTCTTGCTGGTATGGGTGCTCTCGAATCTCCCGCCCGGAGTCGAATATGCAAGCAGGGAGAGCCTGATCGGGCGGCTCGGGACCCTGGTCGCTCCCATATTCAAGCCCGCTGGATTCGGCACCTGGGAGGCCGCGGCTTCCTTATTCTTTGGAATTCTCGCCAAGGAAGTCGTGGTGGGCACGCTGGGTGCGCTCTACGGTGTGGAGGAAGCCGGCCTCGGCGACGCGATAAGGCAACACTGGACGCCACTTTCGGCCTATGCCTTTATGGTGATGACCCTGATATACATCCCCTGCGTTGCAACAATTGCAGCAATCCGCCGGGAGACCAATTCATGGGGGTGGACCGGATTTGCAATAGGATATAGCCTGGTTCTCGGATGGGTAATGGCTACGCTGGTTTTTCAGGTTGGCAGGCTCCTGGGGCTGGGGTGAACCTCAGCCCCGGGCTGGAAATCGTCATGCGCTGGTTGCTCGGCCACGTTTGCCCCTCCATGGCACTAAAAAGGGTTCCTAGGTGAAGGGCCAAGGACTGTGCCACCATCCTTAAAACCCACTGTAAAATATCCTTGAAAGTTGCGGCCTCATGCGGTATTCTACCCCTTTCAATTCCCACTTCGGAGTGAGGTCTCAACTTTTTTATTTTAGGCCCTTAGCTTTCCATAGAAGGAATGGCAAATCCCACGATTATCTTACGCTAGGGGCGCGTACCTGCTTGTTGCTCCCACATAGAAATATGTGTTATGGTTGGGGCACGGAAAAGTGGAAAGGTCCGGCAGGAGGTGGAAGCGCTCAGGCCACAGGACGAAATTGCCCGGGCCATCATTGCCGCCCGGCAGGCCCGGGGGCTGTCCCAGGCCGCCCTCGCTAAGCAAGTCGGCACCAAGCAGTCGGCCATAGCCCGCCTCGAAAGCGGAAGCTACAATCCCAGCCTGGGGGCTTCCGGCCAGGGTAGCCGAGGCCCT
>JACIYF010000173.1 GCA_014360065.1 Clostridia bacterium
GGAGCGAGCCGATCAGGCTTATCTCCGGCAGGCGCAAGGTAGCGGCCACTACCAAGTAGACGGCAGTAGCGCAAGCGATGGCTCCCCCTACCTGCACCACTTGGCCGGAAAGGGCATGGGAGCCGAAGCGCCCGCCCAGCCAAGCCGAAGCCAGGTAGGCCACCCCGGCCATGGCGGCAGTGGCAACGCCGATGCGGAGCAGAGCATCGGCCAGCGGCCGCCACTCCATAAGCCCGGCCCGGCGCTTGAGGAGAAAAGCCAAGGTGCCGACGTAAACGAAGGCTACGATGGAAGTGCAAAGGGCCAACCCAGCGTGGCCCAGGGGCCCAACCAGCAGCCAGTCCAAAAGGGCGTTCAGTCCGATCATGAAGACCCCTACTACGGCCGGGGTCCGGGTATCCTTCAAGGAATAATAAGTGCGCATCAGGATCTGGTGCCAAGAGGAAGGGATAATGCCAATGGCATAAAACACCAGGGCAACGGCAGTGGCGCTGGTGGCCTGGGAGTCAAACTGCCCCCGCTCAAATAGGAGCCGGATCACCGGCGTGGCCAGCACCATTAGCCCCACCGCCGCCGGGACGGTGATGGCCGACACCGAGCGCAGGCCCAGGGTCTGGGTTTGGCGAAGGGAATCCAGGTCGCCCCGGGCTACGTGGCCGGCCATGGCAGGGAAAGCAGCGGTGGCGATGGCGGCGGCAAATACCCCCAAGGGTATCTCTACCACCCGGTCGGCAAAGCTCAGGGCGGCAATGCTGCCCTCGCTCAAGGCCGAAGCAAAGATCCGGTCCACCATGACGTTGATGAGGCCCACCCCGGAGGTGACGAGAACCAGCGGAAGCAGCTTAGCCACTTCCGATAGGGCTGGATGGTGAAAATCGAGCGGGGCGGCAATGGAACCGGAGGCACGGCGCAACTGAATCAGGGCTGGAATCTGGATGGTCAGCTGCAGGGCGGCGCCGCCTACGAAGCCATAGGCCAGAGCATAAACTCCCAGGCGGCCGGACAGCCCCAGGGCAGCGCCGATCACCACCAGGTTCAAAGCCAAGGGACCCAAGGCCGGAGCCGCAAACCGCTGGTAGGACTGGAGCACCGCCGTTGCCAGTCCGCCCAATCCGGTCAGCACCAGCACTCCCATTTGGATGCGGGTGAGATTGGCAGCTAGGGCCTGACTGGCAGGATCAAAGCCGGGAGCCAGCCAGGGGATGTAGTAAGGAGCTAGCAAGGCCCCCAGGCCGGCCAAGAGGCTGACCACCACCAGGGTAGCTACCGCCAGGGTGCGGGTGACCTGCCAACCCTCGTCCTCCCGCCGGCGGGCTAAGAAGCCGGCCAGGATGGGGATATAGCACGCCCCTACCACCCCAGTCATTAGGGTAATGAAGATGCCGGGGATGGTATTGGAGACCACAAAGGCATCGGTAGCGGCGCTGGCGCCAAACAGGCCGGCAATCACCGCTTCTCGCCCGTAGCCGGCGATCCGTCCCAGGATAGTGGCCCCCATGATAATGCTGGCCGCCTTGACGATGCGGACATGGCCACCGGCAGCCGGGACTTGGCCCTTTAGGGTGGAAACATCAGCCTCCGGCAGCTGGGTAGCGGAAGTCTCTCTCTCGATCATAGCCATCGATCCATCAACCTCTTCTTGGGCAAAGCCTTTGCCCCTCCGGCCGGGTTGACCTCCCCTAATGAACCGACCTGCAAAAGCCGCGCCACCAAGCGGGCGTTTTCCCGGGCCAGCTCCTTCAAAGGAGGGATTCTTTGGGATAAATCCTCTTTAATCTCCTGGCGGTTGGCCCATGCTTTTTCCATGGCTTCCACCAGCGGGTTGGCATCCGAGGGCTTCAGATCCTCCAGACCCAGGCAGTATGGCCTAAGGTGCAGTCGCCCCATAAAGGCCTTCACCTTGGGATCATAGGCTAGGGCTACCGCCGGCACTCCTTGGGCGGCAGCAAAGATTAGGCCGTGAAGGCGCATGCTGACCACCAGATCGGCCTTCCCCACCAGAGCCGCGTATTCGCTGGGCCGGTGACCTTCCTTTATTATAGTCGCCGCTTGGCGCTCGCGCATCCGGGAAATGATGTCTTCAGCCGCCTGCCGGTCGGGCGAGTTTTCCAAAGGTAGAAACGCCACCCGGGCTCCCCAGGCAGAGGCGGCATGGTCGGCAGCTTGGGCGATGGTCTCCTGGTACCCAGGGGGGCCAGGCCAGGAACGCAGGCAGAAGACCACCCAGGGCGAGGCTAATCCGTAAGCGCGCAAAAGCTCGGCCACTCGCTCCCGAGGCGCCAGGGTGGGGTCCAATGCCGGATCGGCGGTAATGGTAACCGGAGGCCGGTTAACCCCCAGCTCATCCAGCAACCGGCGGGAATCCGGATCCCGGACGCTTATCAGCACCGCCCGATTGGCCACCAGCCTGGTAAGCCAGCGGCCATAAGCGCTGGTGATGGGGCCGATGCCATGAGCGTAGAACATGAACGGGGTACCCAAAATCCAGGCCAGAGCGCAGATAATAAGGTAATAAGGCAAGGGTCCGGAGATGATGCCGGTGGGGTGGACATCCTGCAACAGCCCTCCACCGCCGCTGATGAGCAGGTCGGCCTGGCGCAGGGCCCGGATCTTGGCCCATAGGTCCCGCCGCCAGCCCCGGTAGATGGATTTGACCCCGTAGGCCTGGGCGGTTTCCTCAGGCCGGATGGAAAGGACGGTAACCTCCGCCCCCGGAACCTCCTCCCGCAGATGGCGGAGCATGGCCGAGAGGATGGCCTCGTCCCCGGCGTGATGGGCACCATAAAAGCCGGATATCACCAGCCGCAAGGGGCGGGAGCGTCGGGCCTGGCCGCCGGACAGAGGTCTAGGTTGGGTTAAGCCCGCCGAAGGAGCCGGGGAGACGGGGAAACCGGATGCGGGTAAGCCCGGCCCCGGTACCGGCGCTGATGCCGGCACCGGGAAGGGCGCTGGAGCAGGTGCTGCAGCCGGCGGCGCTAGCGCTGGAGCCACCGGCGGCGCTGCGAACTGCGCCGGTGCCGAAGCAGAGGGTATCTCCGGGGCCGAAGCCTGTAAGTGGGCTACTAGCCCCAGCCCGCCCTGGCCTTGGGACCGCCTGTCCTCGATAGCGGACTGGTAAACTTCGAGGAAGCGCTGGGCGGCGGCCTGGCTGGAGTGATGGGCCTCCACATACCGGCGGGCGGCCTGGCCGATGGATGCGGCCAGCGCCGGCTGCTCCCGTAAGGTATTGATGGCCCGGCTTAGGGCAGCTACATCCCGCTGTGGCACCAACCAGCCGGTCTTTTCGGGCTGGATGAGTTCTTTTAAGCCTCCAATACTGGAAGCCACCACCGGCAGGCCAGCCGCCATCCCCTCCAGAGCAGCTATGGAGGTAGCCTCCTCCACCCCGGCGGAAGTTACGGAAGGCACCAGCACCAAGTCTGAAGCCGCATACAGCTCTTCGATGGCATCCCGGCCAAGCGCCCCTAGGAGCCGGACGTGGTCCGAAAGCCTATCTCTCTTGATGGCCTCCTCCAAGCGCTGCCGCCCCTCACCCTCGCCAGCGTAGACCAGAAAATAATCGGGATGAAGAGCTAAAAGCGACGGTAAAGCCAGAAGCGGGTAGATAACCCCATTTTTCTCCGTCAGGCGGCGGGGGCAAAAAAGGATGTAGGCGTTCGGAGGAAGGCCGTAGCGCTTCCGCAATTTTTCCCGCCAACCTTGGCCGGCCTGCCGGGCCTGGGCCTCCCGTAGCCGCAAGGGGTCAAAGGAATCCAGATCGATGAAATTGGGAATGACGGTGACGCCTTCGGTTCGCCCCACCCGGTCTTTGACGTAGTTGGCCAAGCGGGTGTCGACGGTGATGATCCGGTCCGCCTCCCGGTAGGCTTGATCCTCGATGTCCAAGAAAAACTTTTCCGCCGGGCTGCCGGCGGCAATGGAGCCCTTGCTCACTGCTTCCCAGGCCATATAGCCGTGCAGGGTGAGGACTACCGGGGCAGAGGTGTAAGCGGAAGCAGGGGTGGCGCTGGCCGCCGTTGGGGGGGCCCCCGCCCCCAACACAACCACCCCCGTTATTAACTCCGCCGGCCGCCCCC
>JACIYF010000174.1 GCA_014360065.1 Clostridia bacterium
TACTACTCTCGCTCCTTACCATCCTAATTTTGATACCCCAGTGGCCGAAGTCAAGGAAGCCATAAGATTGGGGGCAGATGCTATTTCTGTGGGGGTTATTGTCGGGGGGCCGGAGCAAGCAGAGCAACTCTCGCACTTAGCCCGGATCAGTCGGGAAGCCGAAGCCTTAGGTTTACCGGTAGTTACCCATATTTATCCTCGGGGCTCTCAGGTTAAGAATCCTAAGGACGCGGATGCGGTGGCCTATGCAGCCCGAGCGGGAGCGGAGCTAGGTGCTGACATCATCAAAACCAGCTGGACCGGCTCCATCGATTCCTTTGCTAAGGTAGTGGCTGCTTGCCCGGCTAGGGTGGTAATCGCTGGAGGTTCGCCGGGCAACGACCTTCAGTCTTATCTGCGTATGACTTGGGAAGGGATACAGGCGGGTATGGCGGGGGTCACTTATGGCCGTTTCGTTTGGAGCGACCCGGATCCGGCGGCGGTCATCTCTGCCCTTAAGGCCATTGTCCATGGCAATGCCACCGTCGAGGAAGCCATGGAAATTTACCGGCAGGTGCGGTGCCAGCATGGCTCCAAGAACAGGAAAGATGAAGCGCCGGCCGCAACGGGCGAGATCTAGGGGTACAAGAATGTGCCGAAAGGATAGCCAGGAGGCGATCTGTTGATGCGCGCGCTGGTATTTCGAGGCCCAAACCAGCTGGAAATAAACGAAGTCCCGGTTCCGAAAGTGGGGCCGGGGGAAATACTGCTTAAAGTGGCCGCCTGCCTAATCTGTGGTACCGACATCCGCATCTACCGGGGAAAGAAGACCAAAGGGGTGCGGGTGCCTTCCATCTTAGGCCATGAATTCTCCGGGACCATCGCTCAGGTAGGAGCAGGGGTAGAGAAGTTCAAAGTTGGGGACCGGGTAAGCGTAGCCCCGGTCATCCCTTGCCATACTTGCTACTACTGCCAGCATGGTCGGGAAAACGTTTGTGCCAACCGAACCGCCATGGGATACGAGTATGACGGTGCATTTGCCGAGTACGTTCGCATCCCCAGGGCGGCAGTAGAGGGTGGAAATGTGTTTTTAGTTCCGGATAGCGTATCCTTAGAGGCGGCAGCTTTAGCGGAGCCGTTGGCCTGTTGCCTGAACGGGCAGAGGCAGTCCCAGGTGAAGCTCGGCGATGTAGTAGTAATCCTGGGGGCGGGTCCGATTGGGCTCATGCACCTGGAGCTGGCCCGCGCAGCTGGGGCCAGCCAGGTGATTGTCAGTGAACCCCATCCCCAGCGACGGGCCATGGCCTTGCAGTTGGGAGCTAGCCAGGTAGTGGATCCAGGAGCCGAAGATGTGGGGGAGGCGGTGAGGGTGGCTACCGGTGGTCTGGGCGCTGATGCGGTTATCCTGGCCATTGGAATTCCTGCCCTGGCCCAGCAGGCCCTGACGCTGGTTAAGAAGGGCGGGACGGTAAACTTCTTTGCCGGTTTCTCAGTTGGCGAGGCCGCCCCTTTGGACGTCAACCGCATTCACTATCAAGAAATTACCGTTACTGGCACCAGCGCTGCCCGGCGGGAGGATTACGGGTTGGCGCTAAGCCTAATCGCCCAGGGTGTGGTTAACGCTGAAAGCATTATTACTCACCGTTTTGGCCTCAGCCAAGCCCTGGAAGGGTTTGCCGCGGCCGAGCAAGGCCTGGGGATCAAGGTGGCGATTTTGCCGTGACCGATCCCTTACTTATAGGCCTGGATGCGGGAACTAGTAGCGTTAAAGCTTATGCCTTTGACATTGCCGGGCAGCCCCGTCGGCAAGCATCGGTAAAGGTAGAGCTATCGAGCCCCCGCCCGGGGTGGGTGGATATGCCCCTGGATCGCTACTGGGAAGCAGTGCGGCAGGCGCTTCGCCAGGTAAGTCAAGGACTTTCAGGGATAGCTGGGATAGGGCTTAGCGTCACCAGCCCTACTACGGTGTTTTTCGATAGGCAGGCTCAGCCGGTCCGGGCCGGGATTCCTTACCTGGATAGCCGCAGCGCTAGCTATGTCGATGATTTGAGCGCCGAGGTGGGTGGTAGAGACGCCTATCAGGCCAAGGTGGGCAACCAGCCCATACCTTCCACCTGTGCTCTGGCCCTGGCGGCATGGGCCAGGAGGGAAGAACCTGGGAGCTGGGAACGGGCGGTCACGATTGGTTTTTTAAACAGTTTTCTTGCCGCTTGCCTCACCGGAGAATTGGCGGTAGACCCGACTACTGCCTCCTACTCAGGGGCGGTCAATTTGGCCCACCCTTACCGATGGTCGGAGGAACTATGCCAGCTCATGGGCTTAGCCCCGGGCAAGCTGCTTCCCATCCTGCCGCCCTATGCCAAGATAGGAGAGGTCAGTGCGGAAGCTGCGGCCGAAACCGGACTTCCGGCCGGAACACCGGTGGCCGTTGGCTGTGCTGATACTGCCGCTGCCGCCTTTGCTCTGGGACTCTACCAGCGCGGCGACGCCTTTGAGAGTGCTGGCACCTCAGGGGTATTGACCTTTTGTTTGGACCAGCCTGACTTTGATGCCGCCTTCCTTAATCGGGCTCACGTGGTGCCGGACCGGTGGCTGGCCCACGGGGGTATGTCAGCCTCGGGGGCAGCCATAGAGTGGCTCCGCAGCCGGGTTTTCAAGGACCTTGCTACTGCTGATGAGCTTGAGCAAGAAGCCAGGCGATCAGTGCCTGGTGCCCATGGGGTAGTCTTTCTTCCCTATTTGGCCGGGGAAAGAAGCCCCATCTTTGATCCGGCTGCCCGGGGACTATGGATAGGGATGCGGCTGGATACCAACCGAGCTGACTTGATTCGCGCGGTCTACGAGGGCGTAGCCTATGGGTTGCGGCAGCTATTGGAGCGGGCTACCGAACATTGGGGCTTTAAGGTTAGCGCTTTACCGTGTGTAGGGGGTGCCGCCATGAGCCCGCTGGGCCTCCAGATTCGGGCCGACGTATTAGGTGTGCCATACCGGCCAGCAACTTTCAAACACGCTGCCGCCTGGGGGGCAGCGTTATTGGGCGGGATAGCCGGCGGCATTTTTTCTGGGCCTCTTGATCCCAAGCTTCCCTGCCTTGCCGATTTTGGCCCGGTGGTAAAGCCCGACCCTGCCAACCGGTCCATCTATGATCAGCTCTTTTCCGTCTATAACCGCCTATACCCCTGTGTCAAAGCCGCCATGCATGCTCTGCCCTAAGGGCTGGATTCCAGCACCTGATCACTAATCTCCTTAATAACCTACTTCCGCCCTGGCGGGGCTGGCCCTCCGCTCCGCATCCTTGGTGGAGCCACCTAGCGCTTGGGGTACCGAGCCGGTGAGGACCTATGCCGCTGCCTTTGCGAAAGCCTTTTTAGGCCGGCGCCAGCTGCAGTTTATCGGAGGGTCAGAAGCACCGTTACCCGGATCGCTGTTCCTGGGTCCGGGATCACCAATTCCAGAACCCTAGTCTCATCATAGTAGGTCCAAGCATCACCTGGTAGCTGATTGGCTCCGGCGTCGCCTGCATGGCTACTGCCATCCTTACTACCGTTGCCACGTCCACCACTATTATTCCTCGTTAGCCTTTCTTCGGCCGTGACCTCGTCCTGGGCGGGTAGGGCTTGCCAGGTTACCTGGCATGGCAAGTCAACTCCATGCAAGCGCAGGCGATAGCTCTTACGCCCTGGGCTAAATCCTTGGTGTTTATAACCAATGCCTATAGTCAGCTTATCCCTAAGCCGGCGCTGGTCAATGGTAAGCAGATTATATTTACCCTGTTCATAATCTCGGCTCCAGCCGTCATCCTCATAGAATTCAATTTGACTCTCTTCAAGCGAATAGATATCCAAGATTAGCTCTTCAGGCACCTTTTCACCTACCCACTCCCGCGGCTCCCAGCTAGGAATAATGGCATTGCCCCGGACAAATAAGGGCAGGTGATCCAGGGGCGCTGGGGTAACTATCCAACTGCTGCCCTCATGAACCCGATCGTTCCAGAAATCAAACCATTTCCCAGCTGGAAGGTAGACTTTTCGCTCTCGTTGTCCTGCCTGGGTTATGGGCGCCACTAGCAGGTCGGGCCC
>JACIYF010000175.1 GCA_014360065.1 Clostridia bacterium
TCTGAGAGGGCTACCTGGTTAAGAAAAGGTGATATTGAGTGGTAAACTAAATGTCTTCGTCCTGGACCAAGGCCGACTTATCAGCCTGATTCTCTTCCTCCGCCACCTCCGTAGTGAACACCACTGCGCCACAGTTAGGACAAGTGACCTCTACCACGTCCTCATCTCCCAGGGCATCAGCTTCAAAACATACTGTTTCTCCGCATTCTGGGCACTCAGTTTCGATAAGATCGTCTTCGCCATCGTCTTCTGCTTCCTCGCCCCTGATTTCTTCTTCTAGATCATACAAGTCTTCATCAATTGATGCTAGGTAGCTTTCAATTTCCTCTTGGTTTTCCTTTAACTCGGTTATTGCCTCCCCTATGTTTTCTAGTACTTTAGCCATTTCCGCCAAAATCTTCCCTTCGGGACTGCTGATTTCTCCCATGCCCTCCATAAGCCCCATTAAATGAGCTATTTCTTTCTGCAAATCTTGCATGCATTCTTCCCTCCATTAGGCACGTTCAAGGTATTCTCCGGTTCGCGTATCTACACGGACAACATCACCTTCGTTGACGAAGAGAGGAACTTGAACCACAACACCAGTTTCCAAAGTAGCTGGCTTGGTGCCCCCAGCAGCCGTATCTCCTTTCACGCCAGGGGTGGTATGTATTACTTTAAGTTCCACCGTATGTGGCAGCTCGATGCCTATAGTATTGCCCTCATAGCTTACAATATTTAGGACCATATTTTCCTTGAGATACTTCAGGGCATCGCCCACTTGTTCTGCCGGCAACGAGACTTGCTCATAGGTGTTATTGTCCATAAACACGTAGGTATCCCCATCGCTGTATAAATACTGCATCTCTCTACGGTCCAAATGGGCGCGATTCAACTTTTCTCCTGCCCTAAAGGTTCGTTCAATTACTGCTCCGGTGCGAACATTTTTGAGCTTAGTGCGAACAAAGGCCGCACCTTTTCCAGGCTTAACATGCAAGAATTCTATTACCGAATAGACATCACCATCCAGCTCAATGGTAACCCCAGTCCTCAGGTCATTGGTAGAGATCATAAGCCTGCCCTCCTCGAAACCATATTAGTTCCCGTAGAAATTCTGGATACTAGCTTGTATTCGAACGAACTGTTGTATTTAAATTACCAGCAACTCCTTTTCCAGTTCAGTAAGGACTTGGCAGCCGTTTTCCCCTAAGAGTACCATATCCTCGATACGAATGCCACCGTTATCCTCGATGTATACGCCCGGCTCCACAGTGACAATGGCGCCAGCAGGAAGAGGATCAGGATTACGAGGGCTAAGGTGGGGCTCTTCGTGGATTTCCAATCCTACCCCATGTCCCAAACCATGACCGAAATACCTCCCATAACCAGCCGCCTCCAAAACTTGGCGAGCAAAACCATCGGCTTCTTTGCCAGCCACCCCCGCCCGCAACCGCCCAATCGCTTCCTCCTGAGCAGACAGTACCGCTGCATACATTTTTTGATTGGAGTCATCAGGTAGTCCTGGACCAACCCAGACAGTTCGCGTTAAATCCGAATTATACCCGAAATAGCGAGCACCCAAGTCAAACAGCAACCACTCCCGGCTCCCGATGCGACGCGAGGAAGGGGTAGCATGGGGGAGGGCGGCACGAGGACCGGAAGCCACAATAAGGTCAAAAGCTACAGCTTCTGCCCCATGCCGGCGCATGTAAAACTCCAATTCCAACGCTAAATCTTTCTCGGCTACCCCAGGTTTGATATACTCAAGAATATGTCGAAATCCTGCTTCGGCAATAGCTAGAGCTTCCCTAACTAAACGAACTTCTTCAGTGGTCTTGGACTGCCGTAGATTCTCAACTATACCAGACGTAGGAACCAGCTCACAGCCGGTGATCTCCCTTTTTAATTCAGTTACTTCTTTGAAGCTGAGGTTGCCAGATTCAAAGCCGAGCCGCCGTATATTATGGCTGGCTACCAGCTCCTTGATAGCGGCAACCAGCCCGTGTTCCATTTGATAAATAGTAACGCCCTCCGTCTCCTGCTTAGCCTGGGTCCAATAACGAAAATCGAGTACCAGGATCGCCTTATCCCCGGTTACCAATAAAGCCGATTCTTGCCCGGTAAAACCGGACAGGTAGCGAACATTAGCTGGGGATTTCACCAGGAGTGCCTCTACTCCTTCCTTAGCTACCAAAGAACTCAACTGTTCCAGCTTAGCTTTGGAAGTCATCTTTACCCCACCTAATAGCTGCCATCAAGGCAAGTTTATACCCGATAATGCCCAGCCCGGTAATCTGACCTACCACAGCATCACTAATTACAGATTGGTGCCGGAAGCCCTCCCGGGCATAAATATTGGACAAGTGAACCTCAATAGTCGGTATAGAAATCGCCTTAATGGCATCGCGGAGCGCCAAGCTATAATGGGCCAAGGCTCCGGGATTAATAATAACCCAATCAAACCTGCCTTGAGCCTGGTGCAGTGTGTCAATTATGTCTCCTTCATGATTAGACTGAACAAACTCAACCTCAACCCCCTCGGCAGCGGCCAACTGAGCAAGGCTCCTGTTAATCTCCTCCAGGCTGGTTGATCCATAGATGTCCGGTTCTCTGTGGCCAAGAAGGTTGAGATTTGGTCCGTTAACAATTAAGATACGCATGGCTAGGCCTCACACTCCCCTCCATCCCAAGAGTTAACCCTGCTGCTATCAACCTTTTAACTCCCCCCATGTCAGCCAACCTTATCACCTGCTGTCCAATACTTTGCCAGCCGTAGAAGGAAATTGCTTTTGCTCACCCGGAGCTACCAAAGCATTGGGCTCTGCTTGCGCCTTACCTAAATAGAAATCTAACGGAACCGCAAAGAGGTTTTTGTCCCGGCGAATCTGTTTAGTCTTCCCCTGTGTATCCTGCTTGTAGGTCGCGCTGTCAGCTGGACATCCATATATCCTCATCTCCATAATGGCCCTTATTGAAGGCCGATCGAAGCTGTCCAGCTGTTGGCTTGCCGCTAGTGAAAGTCTAGTGATGGTTTGAGCGCCTACAGACCTTTGGACCTCGTCAACAAAGTTCCTCAAACCGAGATACGATCCATGCGCTTCTATTGTAATCGGTACGGTAACATAATAATTATCCCTTTGCATCTCCCCGGCCCTGACCTGGTCTAAGATCAAGTGATGCTTTTCAGCTAACTTCTCCACGACCTTGACCGAGTTATAGGGAGAACCTGCCTGGCCAAGCCATTTCCTGGCATCGGCAATACGTTCCTCTAGTGTTTTCTTTCTTTCTTGCCAGGCTGTGGCCTCCGCGTCACTGACTTCATCTAGTACCCGATCTTTTTCGCTAGGGTAGCGTCCAGCTAAAAAGGCACCACTAGCAAAGCTAGCTGCTATCACAGCCAATGCTGCTAGGACCAATACTACACCGGAAAGAGCACCAAATTGATTGTATTTCATTCTTACCCATCCTATTCGGAGATTTTAGCTACAATCGTAAATTTAATGGTCGGCAAGCTCCAACTTAAGTCTCGGGCCGCACTCTTCAAATCAACCTCCCTAAATTCTTGGCAGGACGTCATTTGGTCTTCTAAGGTACCCAGTAAGTCCCAGGAGCCGCAAAAGCCACGAAACAGAACTTCTCCATCAGAGCTCATTTCTAACTCAGTAATCCAGGCGCCACTGGGTAGGCTGTCCTCTATGGCCTTAAGCACTGAACTATAATCCGAGCCACGAGGTTTTAACTTATCTAAGGCTCTATACTCCGCCTCCAGGCGCCTAGTTTCTTGCTGTAACATCTCCACTTCCGCTCCCGGGGAAGAGGCAGTCAAAGCCCCAGCACCACCAGCCTGCTTCCCGTATAGCCAGCCCAAAAGAGCAGGTACGGTCACAAGCACAATCGACAGCAAGATATACAGCCCTTGATTACCAATCCGCCGGGATCGCATGGCAGCTGGCAAAAGGTTGATTTCTTTTTTCATCGCCGCCACCCCTTGAGGGCTAAACCCAAAGCCATGGCAAATTGAGGCAGGAGTGCAGCT
>JACIYF010000176.1 GCA_014360065.1 Clostridia bacterium
GGCAAGCTCCCGCAACCAAAACCCCAGCCCCCGCTTCTCCCACAACTGCTCCAGCGCCCAAGTGCTCCCGTACACCCCCCTGGCTGCGCACGTCGCCAGGCCATCTCACCGCCACCACGCGGTCCGTGAGGCTGGCCAGAAACCCCACCAGCCGCCCCATCGAGTCCGAAACTCCTCGCTGAGGGCTTACTACCGCCACCAGTGTCCCAGGCCGAGCTTCCGCCTTTTCATAAGTGTTATCCCCGTGTTGAGTTGGCGGCCAACCGGGTAGAGGCTGACAGGGCCATGGTTTTTGCGATTCTTCGGGCAAACAGCGGCAACGTCTGACACCCTCCCGAACGTTCACCGGTTGTCAAAACGCTGGGTCCTACCCGACTAACAATTTTTTTCGCGCTCCTTTGCCAAGGCAGCATATACTTTCTCCATCGTAATCGGAAGCTCGAAAAACCTGCAGCCGATCGCGTCGCTTACGGCGTTGGCCACGGCTGGCGCCGAAGGTACCAGGGCGGTTTCACCAACCCCCTTAACTCCGAGGGGGTGAGTGGGGTCGTTTGTTTCCACAAGGATAGTTTGCATCTCCGGGACGTCCAGAGCAGTGGGCAACATGTACTCGTGGAAGCTCTTGTTGATCTGCCTACCAGATTGGTCGTATTTTATCTCCTCGGCCAGCGCATAGCCTATGCCCTGCGCCAAACCGCCCTCCAATTGTCCTTCAACAATCTGCGGGTTTATCGCTCTTCCCACATCGTGTGCGGCCACCATTTTGACCACCCTGACCTGCCCCGTGTCCACGTCCACCTCCACCTCGGCAAAATGCGCTTCCCAGGGCGGAGCGTTCTGCCCACCGGCATTTCCTACGCCTGTAAAGTTAATTCCTGCCATAAGGTGGGCGTGTTCGGCAATTTTATCCAGGGTCATTTGCCTGGATGGCTCATTGCGCACGTATACAATCCCGTCTTCGATATCCAGGTCCTCCGGCGCTGCCTCCAAAAGCTTTGCGGCGTAATCCAAAACCTTGTTCCTGGCCTCCTGCGCCGCCTTAACAGCCGCCATGCCCGTTACGTAGCAAGCCCGGCTGCCGTGCACGCCAACGTCGTAAGGGGTGGCTTCGGCGTCTCCCAACGTCACCCCGACCCTTTCCACCGGGACACCCATAACATCTGCCACCATTTGAGCGAGCGTCGTCTTTATGCCCGTTCCCATTTCCATGGATCCGGCGGCGACGTGAACAGAACCGTCCTGCTCGACAGTGACCCGGGCGTTCGAGTAGTCGGCGATGAAAGGCCAAACGCCTGAAACATGTGAACCTATAGCAGCACCTATGCCTCTCTTGCGGTGGCTGGAGTTGTCAAACTTGCCCCGTCGCTCCCAGCCGATGGCCGCGGCACCGCGCTTAAGGCATTCTTCCAGGCCGGAGGTCGTGCAGGGATACGGCAGGATCCACTGGTCACCGGGCCTGGTAATGTTTTTAAGCCTAAATTCCAAGGGATCCATTCCCAGCTCCCGGGCAATTATGTCAACCTGGGATTCCACAGCGAACGTTACCTGGGGATTCCCGAAACCTCGCATAGCCCCGGCGATAGTGGTATTCGTATATACCGCGTAACCCTCATAAAGCTGATTGGGACAACGGTAAAGGGAAAGCCCTATTACCCCGACACCGGCTACGGCGTCACTCCAGCTGGCATATGCCCCGCCGTTTAAGACGCATGTAACCTGCCTTGCCGTAAAAGATCCATCCTTTTTGACACCCGTTTTCACGGTGATGTACCCGGCGTGCCTGGTGTCGGAGGCGATGAAATCCTCTTCCCGGCTGTAAACCACCTTCACCGGCTTTCCTGCTTTTAGCGCCAGAGCCACCGCAATCGGCTCCGCTTTTCCGGAAAAGCCCGCCTTTGCACCAAACGCCCCGCCTGCATAAAGAGATTTAACGCGGACCTTGCTTACAGGGAGCCCGAAAATCTCCGCCAACGTCATCCTTACCTCGTGAGGCGATTGCGACCCGGTCCAAACGGTCACCCCGCCGGCCCCCGGCTCGGCCACAGCATCCATGGTTTCAAGCTGAGCGTGCTTTACTACCGGCAACTTAAAGGTATGCTCAAAGACATAGTCAGCCTCGGCGAACCCTTTTTCCACGTCACCCACGGGGATGCGCAGTCTTCCTCCGATAATGTTTTTGCCTTCCGGACACTGGTCGTGAATGCTGGGAGCGGCCGGCTGCAATGCCTCCAGGGGGTCGTAAACGGCTGGCAACTGCTTGTATTTCACCTTAATGAGCCTCAACGCCTTTGCCGCGATTTCCTCGCTTTCAGCCGCTACCGCGGCAACCTCGTCCCCCACATACCGGACCCTCGTGTCAAAGATATACTCGTCCTTGATGGGCACCGCCGGAGGCAGTACGAGGCTCGCCGCCCTCCTAAACCTGACCCTGGGTGTGTTTTTGAAGCATACAACCGCCTTGACACCCGGCAGTTTCTCAGCCTCGCTGGTATCGATATCCACAATCTCCGCGTGCGGGTACGGGCTCCTCAGCACCTTGCCATACAGCATCCCGGGCAACCTTACATCTGCCGTGTAAACAGCGGCTCCCGTTACTTTCTCCAGAGCGTCCAACCTAGGGATTCTCTTGCCCACAACGGAGTTTTTCATCCTGGTCTACCCCCTTTTCTTACCGTTCCCGAGTGACTTCGGCTGCGGCCTTTATGGCTTCCACGATCTTTACGTAGCCAGTGCAGCGGCAGAGGTTCCCGCCAATGGCCTCCTTTATCTCGTCCTCGCTCGGGTTGGTATTCTTATCAAGCAGCGCCTTGGCAGACATAATCATGCCCGGCGTGCAGTATCCGCATTGGACCGCCCCGTGGTCTATAAAGGCCTGCTGCAGCGGGTGAAGCTCGCCATCCTTGCTCAGGCCTTCGATGGTTTCCACGCTGGCATCCATGGCCTCCATTGCAGGAAGAATGCAGGACGCCACCGCCTTCCCGTTCAAAATTACAGTGCAAGCCCCGCACTCACCCCGCCCGCAGCCAAGTTTCGCACCGGTAAGCCCTGCGTGTTCACGCAAGACGTCCAGTAGCGAAGCAGAAGGACTTATCTCCAGCTGCAGCGGTTGACCGTTTATTTTTATCCTTAGAATTTGAGTGCCCATCTATTTCACTCCTTTTTGTGCACAACTTGTTTCATGAACAACATTAACTGCTAGCGACGGCTGCGGCAACGGCTTCCGACACTGCCCTCCTTACAAGGGCCGGCAACACGGCTTTTCGGTATGCCCGGGATCCTCTCACTGCGCTGTCGCGTGGATCTGCCTCCTCAGCCGCCAGCCTTGCCGCTTCTAGAATCTTTTCTTCGAGAGGCTCAGCACCAGCCAGCACCCGCTCGGCCGTATATGCCCGCATCGGCTGTGGCCCTACCGGCGCACAAACTATTCTGATTTCCTCAATCTTGTTGCTGGCAAGCGTCACCACAACAGCTACGTTCAGGACCGGCAACGCCATCGCTCTGCGCTGCGCCAAGCGAACGAAAGCAGATCCCTGGTTTTTGCGCAGAGCAGAAAAGGTCACGGCAGTCACCAGCTGCCTGGAACTGTCGATTTTGCTTTTCCCGACCCCAGCGTATAGCTTTTCAACCGGGGTATACGACACCCCGTTTTCATCCCTTATTTCGGCCTCTGCCCCCAGGGCCACCAGCGCCACTGCGGCGTCCGCGGCAGGCTGCGCGTTTATCACGTTACCCACCACGGTGCCGACGTTTCTGGTTTGTACCGAGCCTACGGACCCACACGCCTGGGCCAGCAATGGCGCCCTCTGTCTAATGACAGGCGACGAGGCGACTTCGCCGTGAGTCACGGCTGCGCCGATACGTATCCTACCATCGCACATAGAGATTTCCTTTAACTCACTTATGCCGCTGATGCTGACCAGCGTGTCAACAGATACTTTGCCCGACTTCAAATCCAACCACAAATCC
>JACIYF010000177.1 GCA_014360065.1 Clostridia bacterium
TCCCTTCAAGTACTCAGGTTACTTACACCACTCTCAGGTAAAATAGGACTCGATTTGTGGCCACTTGTGGAAATGTGGGTAAACCGCAAGCAGAAATGACGCCTATTCCTTTCTTGATGTCCTTAGGAGATCGTTAACATGTTAAAGAATGATATAAGATCCAACGATCAGAGCTCTAATAGGCCTGAGATCTGGATTGTCAACCAGTATGCGATAACTCCCGACCTCCCCGGAGGTACTCGCCACTATGACTTCGGGTGCGAACTCGTAAAGAAGGGCTACCGAGTATGTATTTTTGCATCCGATGTTAACCTTGCCTTACGACGACATACTAAGCTTAGCGCCAATGAACTATGGCGCGAAGAGCAAGTGAACGGCGTAAGGTTCGTCTGGGTTCGTGCGGCTACATATGAGAAGAATAACTGGCGGCGAATCTGGAATATGCTGTCGTTTGCTTTTAATACATGTAGGGTCGCCATAAAATTCGTCAGAAGTAAACCACAAGCAGTTATAGGATCATCCCCCCACCCATTTGCGGCATTTGCCGGATGGGTGATCTCTAGACTAAAGCAGTCAACATTTGTTCTGGAGCTCCGGGACCTGTGGCCCCAAGCGCTCATAGACATGGGTGGAATGTCTGAGACAAGTGCTCAAGCGAGATTGCTTCGGTTATTAGAGCGTTTCTTGTATAAAAGCGCCACCTGCATAGTAGTCTTAGCATCTGGTTCACGTGATTATCTAGTTAAGCATGGGGTGCCGTCCGAAAGAATTGTCTATATTCCCAATGGAGTGCACCTAAAGAACTTTGCATTGGGTAGTGGGGATGCGACAGTTGGTTCAACCGTTCCTAAACTTAAAGATAAATTCGGTTTCCACCGTTTCACCGTCATCTACACAGGTGCTCATGGTCCTGCAAACGCTTTGGAGACTGTGCTACGGGCTGCTGACCTTCTTCGCTCGAGGCGCGAGATCGAATTTGTGCTGGTGGGAGATGGGCCGAGCAAAGATGTGTTAATTGAGGAGGCAGCTAGATCTAAACTTGATAACGTGCGGTTCATAGACCCGGTACCAAAGGCAGAGATTCCTGAGCTCCTTGCAGCATCCGATGCAGCGCTGATCACTCTCCGCGCAGCAAATGCCTTTTCCTATGCTGTGAGCCCCAACAAGCTCTTTGACTACATGGCTGTGTCTAGACCCATTATCTGTGCAGTTCCAGGCGATATGGCCCGTTTAGTTACAGATAACGGTATAGGAATTGCAGTTGAGCCTGAAAACCCGGCGGCTCTTGCACGAGCTGTGGAGCAGATCTTTGGCCTGAGTGATGAAGAGCGGGCGGCTATGGGCCGGCGGGGCCGCGAGTTGGTCGAACGTGAATTTTCCCGTGAGAGGCTGGCTGAAAGGCTTGTTACGTCTCTTACGGCATTTAGTAGAAGATGAATTCTGTAGAGCAACGCTTGGCCACCAGGTACTGTTTCGGTGGTTTGAATTCCGCTGTCAAGCTTGTTAAGCCACCCTAAGCGAGGTGGATGAGGCTTTCCAGTAGATATGGAGTGGAGTTGCCGGAAGAAGTGGCCCCGGTGGCCATCCGGACCCGAACCGACGACAGCGGAAGGCCCCTATACATATACCGGGAAATTGGATTTCAACTGGACCAGGAGAAGATGCCAAACTCCTAGTGGGTACCAGCCTTTACGGTGAGGCGGGAGTAGCTTTACGCGAACTCCTGCAAAATGCAATTGATACCTGGGCTTGGCCCAAGTGTTACACGGAAAGTGAGGTGCATGTCAACCCGGAGGTACCACCTGCACAAGGCTTGTTAAGCTTGCTTGGGGGTAATGTGGTGGCTGAGCAGCTTGTAACCTATGGGACTTGACAAATTAGAAAATTGCTTAGCTGGTTTATTTAATAAAATTGGCGAAAATGGTATTATGTCAACAACGGCATACAGTTTCGCTAAAGAAACGTACTTGGTATTTGAAGACTGTTTAGCTCAAAGAGAGGTAGGATGGGCTAAGCCTTCTGGCGATCCCCTGCGGGGAGGTCTACAGAGAATAATGGACCGGATTACGAAAATTGATCAGAACTTCAGCGTATTGCTACGGTTACAGAGACCACATATAGGCCAACTGCTTCCAAGAACTAATCAACTTACAGAAACTTTTTACCAATTAACCAAAACCATCGAGCAACTCGGGTGGGGTTCAGCTGTTCTTGAAAGCCCTTTTCATCGCCTAAATCCCCTGTTATTCCAGGCGCGGGATGCGTTCAATGCTAATTTAATTGATGCACAGTTGAGGCAACTGGGCCAAGTACAGAAGAATGTTCTCTGTACCTTCGACCTTGCTTTTCTTAATACGCTGAAAGCGCTACCTGTAGAAAGAATAAGCCGGTCATTAGCGGCTGTACAGTTTTTTGCGGATGGGCTTCAATTACCAGTACGGGTTTGGCGTCGAACTATGGGGGCTGTTGAGGATTACCAAGCCTTTGCTGGCAGGCAATTACAAAAAATTGCCGTTGTTTCTGATAGAGAAATTCGGGAACGCCTTATGGTTATTACGGATGCGGCAGGGGAACACCTGGAGTATCTGCAAGGATTAGCGGCAGAAGTCTCGCAAACGTGGGAAGATAGTGGCGCGGGTGGGGATGACGAACCAGAGCCTGATACTGAATTGTCTTCCAACTTCTTTTTATCTCTTAATAGGCACCTAGCTTGGGCCTACCGTTCTGATAGAAATGTTAGAGCCGAAGAGGCTGTGGATAGATCTTTACCAGGAAAAATCTTTAGAGCAGGCTTACAAATCGGTCAGTTAGTGATTCGGATAAACCAGATTGCTGAGGGGCAAATAGGGGAAAACCTTTTTAAACCCACTACTCGCAATATGGAAGCAATGTTGGTATTGCCGACAGTTATAGCTGGGAGCGAACCGGTTTTTGCCGACATAATTGATTACCTTTACTTCCTACTTTATGAAGGCAGCGGTGAAGCCCGACGACTACTACAGTTTACAAGCAGTGGCGATATTGATCTGGAACCCATGTGGCAGCTAAAGCATTTGCGCCGAATGTTTCGCCATGATTTGGACCACGGAAAACCTGCGGAAGTCAGGAAAAAGCTTTTGGAGAGTGGAGCGGCCTTAATGAGTTTGGTTGGAGACAAGTGGCCAGAAAACCCGGTTCATTGGAAATCAGCCCAGCTCGCTATTTACACAAGGCTTGTCGGTATGCTGGAGGGCATCGTGAAAGGGGTTTTAGAACGCAAGATACCACAATAAAGAAGCAGTTCAGCCAGAGTGCTTGAAAGCAGCCTATATGAAACAAAAACTAGTATCCAGATGAGTAACCAATCCAGTGAAAATTGTACCAAGTGATTATTTGATCTCCGGTTTACATTGCTTTTGTCATCACCCTTCTTAATGATGTTACCATAAGAGTTCCAGACTCCTTGTACAGAGAAATTATTTCGATTTACTGCTCCCTAGGTTAATAAGCATTGCCCTGAGCTTGACCTGTATCGAGCTAGAGGTGTTGTGATAGAGTGATTCTGGAGATGTCCTTGGAGGCATTGTAGACCCTCAGGAGGCGTACGATTGATGCCCAGGACCTTCGTGATCACGGTTGGGAGTACTCTTGGGCCCATAAGGAAATCGATAGAGGACATTGATCCTACAGGGGAGACGCGTGTTGTCCTGGTATATGGTAGGCCATTTCCGGGCTAACATCCGAATCAGGTGGGAGCTGGGCCGGAGCCCGCGGGTGGCACCGGCGCGGGGGCTTAAACACACCGCCGCCCGGTTTTCCATACTGATCACCAACCTTATTTGAAAGAGCGGATTCTTGTGCTAATTGATTCCAGTTTCCTTTGGCTTATCGCTTTAGTAACCTGGGTTCCGTTTAGAATCCTAACCTTTATCTTACGAAAGAAGAAAAGGCAAAA
>JACIYF010000178.1 GCA_014360065.1 Clostridia bacterium
AGGGCTCCGGCCCGGCCGTCTGGTCTTGGCCTTTCTGTGGTGGAACTTCTGGAGCGGAAGGGGAACCGCCTCCTGGTTAAGGGTCTGGACGCCATTGACGGCACGCCGGTTCTGGACGTCCGCCCCTATATGCCTCAGTTTGATGCTTTTCCGGATGCGAAAACCCCCCGGTTTCGCCACCGGGACAGTGAGGAGGGGAAGGAGGCAGCGCACAGGCGTGAAATTGAGTAAGGCTATTTATTCTTTCTTGGCTAGCCGATTAACCCAGGGCCAGGCTAGGGCGAATCACCCGCGAATAGAAACCATAGCAGTTAACGGTGGCTTTACTGGGGTCCTCATTGATAACCAGGATGCGGGCCTGGCTATGAATATCCGAGCCGGCAATTCCCTAAATGCCAGTGATGTGGAGTTGCTGCGGGGCCTAATAGGGGTTCCAGCCTTGGAGGTAGGCCGGTTGGCCTTTGAAACTCCCGGGGGCCCGCAAGGGTTTCTCTTGACTTCGCTAGGCATAGCGGCTTTAAGTGCTCTCTCTCAGCCCTTCTTGCGGGAGCCGGGCTGCCTGACCGATTATGGGATCGGCTGGCGACCAAGCGGTTTCCAGGAAGTAGTTGACAGGGACGTGAGCCCTTGTTCCGTGGTAACCATGGTCGGTTTCGGCGGGGCAGTTCGCCAAGTTGCCCAAAAAGCCAAGGCCGTATATGTTCCTGAGCTGGCACCGGACCTCTTTCGCTCGCTTATCGTTAACCGGAACGGCGCAAGGCAGGGTCCTTGCCGGGTACATTTACTGCCTGCCCAGGAAGTTGGGGAGGCATTGTCCGGAGCGGACCTAGTCTTAATCACTGCCTGTACGCTGGTCAGCCAAACTTTGGATCAGATCTTGGACCTGTGCGCATCGAGGGCTAAACCGGCTATCATCTATGGCCCGACGGCCAGCTTGGTACCTCACCCATTTTTTCTTCACCCTCAAGTGACAAAAGTCACTACCTTACGTGTTACAAACGGAGTGGGGTTAATGGAGATCTTGGCCGAAGGCGGGGTCGGACAGGAGAGGTTTTTTGGGGAGGTGAGCGAAAATCTTACCTTTTACCGAACTGGGGATGGGAATAGGCTAAATTAGCTGCTGAGGCTAACCTACTCGGTAGCATCAGCGGCTTGGGCCAGAAGCTCCCGCAGCATTTTGGCGTTGCGTACCGCTTGGCCTTGGTAGTGATTGTTGAAGGCGACGTAAACCGCCTTGGTTTGTGCTGCCAGGGCGCGGATATTGGTAACCCAGGGCCTCAGCTCATCTTCCGAATAAAGATAATCATAGCGCTGGTAAGCTTGATCGTGTTGCCACCATTGCTTGGCGTTGCGGCCGTGGAAGCGGACGTAACTAATGGGTGCAGTGACGGCGATCTTTGGCTGCACTAGGCCTTTGAGCTGGGGCTCGTCGACACAGGTATAGGCCCACCCTAGCTTATGCAGTAGCTCCCAAGTACGGGGGTTGACCCAGTTGCGGTTTCTAAACTCAACTGCTATTGGCAGGCCAGGCATGTGCTGGTGGAGCTGGATTAGGTATTCGTGGTTCTCCTGGGTGCAATGGAAGGAATAAGGAAATTGCAGCAAGACCGCCGCCAGCTTCCCCGCCTCGACCATAGGCTGAAGGGCCTGGAGAAACTGCCAGCAATCCTCGGCCACGTTCTTGGACCGTTCGTGGGTCAAAGATTTGTAGGCTTTGACCGCAAACAAGAACTCGGATGGAGTTTTCTTGGCCATGGCTGATAGCATGGCTGGGGTTGGGGGGCGGTAATAGGTAGAATTGATCTCTGCGAAGGGGAATTGTTCTGCGTAGTAAGCCAACATTTGTTGGGGCTTGGTGCCCTCCGGATAGAAGTGACCCACCCAGTCTCGGTAGCTGTAGCCAGAAGTACCGATATAGATTTTACTCGAACCTGGGCCTAAAGTTACCGCTGCGCTGCTATGCCGGCTGCTCTCAGCACCGGTATCGGCATCGATGCTCATGGATCAAGCCCTTCCTTTGGGAAATCTCATCCGCTCCCATTTTACCACACCATCTTAATCCCCTAGGTATCGATGGTCGGTAACTTCGTAGCCCAAGTTGACGTTGATTGCCTATTGTTGTACTCCCAGCAGTTGATTTATACTTGGAACCGGGAGGGGTTAGCAGTCATGGCCAGTCTAAGTGTTTATATACGCGAAACCAGGCCGCAATTCTTGCTTCTTACTCCAGCCTGCTTTCTCGTCGGCGTTGGTACAGCCGTACTGAGCGGAGGAGGACCGGGAATCAACATCGGGCAGCTTTTGATAGTCTTGGTGGGAGCGGTGGCCGCCCACGCGGCAGTGAATGTGCTTAATGACTATTTTGATTATAAGAGCGGATTGGACTTAAATACCCAGCGCACACCTTTTAGCGGTGGCAGCGGGATTTTGCCAGCTGGTGCCATGTCGCCCACCGGTGCCCTCATGCTTGGGCTCGGTGCTCTGGCGGCAACTGTGGGGGTAGGCATATATGTCATGATTACCAAGGGTCCTGGCATCCTGTGGGCTGGCTTGCCGGGCCTGATCCTGGTAGCCTTTTATACCCAGATAATAACTAAACGGCCATGGCTGTGCCTTTTGGCTCCGGGGCTGGGCTTTGGTCCCTGCATGGTATTGGGGACCCACTTTGCTTTGGTGGGGAGCTATAGCTGGACCGCCATAGTTGCTTCGTTGGTTCCGGGGCTACTGGTGAGTAACCTGCTGCTTCTAAACCAATTTCCTGACGTGGAGGCAGACCGGCTGGTGTGCCGGCACCACGTACCTATCCTCTTTGGGCGCAAGAAAAGCGCGGTTATTTATGCGGGAATAGCTCTGGGTACCTATGCATGGTTGGTCCTGGCAGTGCTGCTTCACCTCCTGCCTTGGCCGGCGCTCATAGCTTTGTTGCCGTTACCATTGGTTTTGTCGACCTCGCGGGGAGTGCGGAAGCACGCCGACAACCTGCCCCAGCTTATTCCCTTGCTAGGACAAAACGTCATGTTTACCTTGGCTACGCCCGTTTTGCTGGCTCTAGGCTTGCTGGCCAGCCGGATGTGGCTCTAGGCGTTGCGGCTTATTTTACGTTCAGGAAATGGTGTAGCCCCTCGTAGCGTAAGTATTTGGGATAGAGTTTAAAGGCTTGGGACAGCACTGGTAGCATTTTTAGCCCCTTGGTTACAGGGCCCTGCATCTTGATCTGCCTGCGAGCCATGGCTGTGACCACATTTACTTTGCCCAACCAAAAGAGATGCGAGGTATCACCCGAGGTTTCTACCGTCAGGTCGGGGGTAACAGGCGGCGGGCCATAGTAAACGTCATAGAACTTTCCGGCTGAAGGATCGCGAGCATCAACGGTGATTTCGCCCTCGGGGTCGTGGAAAACGAACCTGGTGCACAACCCCCCTTTACGGATGTCTTCGCCGATTTTGTTTATCAGTTGGAGATCCTCTTCGCTTTCCTCGAACTCGGGGCTGCTTCCCCAACGTTGCCTTAGGCTTTCCATGGTTTGGGGCTGGCCTGCCATCTCAATAAACTGCCCAATTACCCGATAAAGCTCATCGGTGCTGCTAAAGGTTGGCATCTTTCCGTCCCCCTTTGCTAATATACAGGTGGCCCAAGAGACAGTACGATATGGAACTGCTAGGTATGGATTCACATTAATAATATTAATATATTTCCGGCACATGTCAATATTCAGGATATATTGTTTTCCGTATTAGTAACACTCATTGGGCAACCCTTTTTTTATCCGCGTTCTCGCGTGATAATATCACACTCCCATGGCAACGACACCAAAAAGCCTGTCAAGGGACAGTGAAAATGTCACCCTAAACCACATTAACTGGACTGAGAAAATGTCACC
>JACIYF010000179.1 GCA_014360065.1 Clostridia bacterium
CCGCTTTTTGAAACTTTTCAGCGACAGGGCACCAGGAGAAAATTCCCCCCGAGGCGCCAAAACTATAGGTTTTTTGGGAAGTAACCGCATGTGCCGCAACATGATTGTCTTGATGCTCAACCGAGAGAAAAAGCTGTTTAGATAGATCAGGTCATATGAGGTATCTCTTAAGAGCCGATACCAGGCGGAAAAGCTCATTGCCGAGCGTGGTAGATAAAGGACTCGTGCCTTACCTACCTGTTGCCAAGAACCAACCACAATACCGGGATATGGGTGCCTATCTCCGAAATCCCGGTCGGAGGTAACGATATAGAATTCAAATTCATCCCCAAGCCGTTCTACCACGTTAGCGATGGTCCGAATCGGCCCTCCAGATTTATAACCAGGAAGGTAGTAATCTAGCACAACCAGGATTCTTGGCATCAACTTTACTCACCGCCACGCAAATCTTATATTTCGAACACCCTGTGCTGTTGCAACTAGCTGCGCGAGCACACGTTCTACACCTTTAAGAGCCAAGGAGGTGTGACTTTGGCCAGCTGATGGCTCTTGGCTCGCCTAATCACTTCAATTAGATACTCGGCTACGGCGCCAGGGCTTATGGCTTCGGCCGCCCAAGCGCGGATGCGCTCACGTTGTTCACATTTCACCGGACCCAAGGCCATTCGGCGGCGCAAGGCCGTCCTTAGTCCGTGCACCGATTCAGATGGAAACACTTCCCCTTGCAAATCAGTGACCACGAGATCCTTTGCCCCGCAAGTACTACTAACCAAAACTGGTGTGCCTACAGCCAAGGCTTCATTCACCACGGCCCCCCAACCATCGTATCGACTTGGCAGTACAAGTAGGTCTGATGCCGCAATACGACGAATAACTTCATCGTTTGGCCTGTTTCCATGCCAATGAACCTTTGCGGACATCCCATGAGCCGCGACAAAACTCCTACACACTTCCTCTAACGGCCCGGAGCCAATGATATCAAGCATCCAATCGCCATCAATATCGGCAAGCGCCTCCAGGACCAAATCAAGAGCCTTTGGGTGGTTTACACTTCCCACATAGATGACGCGAAATACGCTAGTGTCTTCTCGATCACCGGTCACTAACCCTAAGGCTCCCGAATCGGGTATCTCAACAAAGTACCCGAACGTTACGACCTGCGCTGGATGAAAGCCCGCGTTGCACCACCACTGGCGACCCAGCTCGCCAGCTGCTAGGACCATATCGACACGCCTCCGCCAACGCCACGCGAGAGCTTTATGTTTCAAACGACGTAGCGGTACCTTCCAACCATCGTTGTGCCGGCCTGGCTCCACCATTACCCCCAGCATAGCCCGAGTGTGTGACAAACGCTTCAACGTCCAGTACGTTTCCTGGTAAGCATCGATTCCACTAAAGAGGTGCACACAACCGTCTTTACCTAAGTCCCACACAAGTCGCGATCGTGCGGATCGATCCGGCGCGATTAGTACTTCGGCACGACCAAAGTCAGGGCGAGACCACCCTTGCTGTTGTCGGGTTGCTGGTACATCCTCCTCTGTCACCACCCAAACTGGGCCACACCACCGTCTAGCGACCTCCCGGATCAGAGGCGCCTGGTGTATACTCGGGATGTTCTGCCAGAAAGTAAGACTTGCGCTAGCCAAAAAGTCATCCCTTCCATTCCCTTTCTCACCCAATACCAGGAGACGTTGGCCCCGCACTAGCGCACATTCAGCACAACCCAGAGAATGTTCAGTGAAACTAGTCGAGGTCATCATAATTCAAGCCGTCGCCAAGCGGGCCAAAGGCATTGTGTCTGTACGTACCAGCGAGCACCCCCTAGGTTTAAGTGATAAGCCCTGAGAGGCGCCACGTAGAAACACGTAGAAATGGTGCGTGTGTGTAGGCCGCGTTGCCAGGCCCCACTGTCGGTTAGGCTCGTTCTAGGCGCAGTAGTATACTGTTAACCTTATTTCTGGTTCCCTAGCCAGCTGTTCAAATAGCGAAGAACGATAGGGGCTTGGAATGCCAGTAATGAGCCTAACATCTATCACTCGTGCACACCCCCAGCGCTAGGATTCGCGGCCGCCCGCAATGGGAAATGCTTACCCTTGCTTTGGGCCAGCCTAGGGCATCCAGAAAGTTGCCGCCCTATTCCTACCCCAAGTACTAGGTAAAAGAATGGCGTCATCACTACAGCCGAGAATATGCCAACCACCAGCACTAGTTGGGCAACAGCCTGGTCAGAAATGCCTTGCCGCCGAACGAGATTGAACCACAAGGCAAACTGGGCCATGCCCCAGAAGCATACCCCAATTAAACCTGTATTAGCTAGCGTAGATATCAACCCCATGTGTGGAACACTGTCTATCCTGCTGCCATAGATTACAGAGGCGATAGGAGATACATACGAAGAAGCCGGTATGCTAATTAGATCTGGCCCAGTACCTAAAAGCATATACCCTGGATTCGCAAGCAAAAAATTCATTGCCGCCCGGTCAAATACTTCTAATCCTGCCACCCATATCGGTTCGTTAAGTGAGCGGTCAATGGGATTTACCACCCTTTCAACTCGGGGTAGTACATAGTTGTTGACAAGCCCAGGTTGCCAAACTGTAATTAAGGTCATAAGGCTTACTACAACAATCCCCGACAACGCCAGTATACGTAAGGCTTTGAAGAAGCGCCCACGCACAAGGTGGTGTCCTGCTAAGGTCACCAACCCCGCCCCTAAAGCGCCAAACGCCGATGTTGAGCCCGCAATAGCCACTCCAATAGAGCCAAGAAGTGTTCCAAATAGGGCGGTCTTTCTTTCAGAAGTTGCCATGATCAAACCCGTAAGAATTGCGAGAGCGCTCACTCTGCCGAGTGCACGCGGTTCCCCATTCAAGCCACTTATGCGGCCCTCGATGGGTGTTCGTCCAAAAAAGGTATGTGTCAAAATACCTCCTGCGTAGCTGTCTACCACCCCGTATACAACGTTAACTGCTACACCCAAGAAAAATGCCTTAATGGCCAGTGGCAAGATGCCTGGCCGTTCTCTTATACATTTAGCCACGTAAAGCGCTAGACTTATATACGCGGTGTGGCGGATGAGAGAGACTAGGGCCCGCCCCTGTGCCTGTTGAAACCAGGGTCTAACGCCCGTAAGATCTGGCCAAGGGAAAAGAAATCCAAAAACAATGCCCCACACGGTTAACAGAATTGTGTCCATTATAATTAGTTGTATGGCTATGCTTTTCCTTGAATTATTAATTAGAAACAACAGAGCTTCAGGAAGAACTAGTAAACCTATGAGTTCTAAGGGAGAAACGGTCGGGCCTAATATATTCTGTGAAAGGAGATCCATACTTGAGGTCAAAAAGAGCCAACTCAGGATAACTTCTTTTTTTCTAGACAGGACCACGAAGATGCTTATAAACATACTAACGGTTGGAAGGGCAGCATTCATTACTGCGAGCACCGCCTTTGCCACGCGAACTTGATGACTTCCCACCATTTTAGCGGAGCAAGATAGCGTCCAAGTTCGCGACGAAGTGGTCTTTTGCTCCAGGTAGTTAAAATAATGGCAGCGAACCCAAGCGCCTTAATGATGTGGCCAGCAACCATAATAAAAGGATAAACCATTGCAGCTGCAGCATTTTCCTTCTTGTAATATAGCACCTTTGCTTTCTGACCAGCATAATGCACTTCCCGTAACCATTGAGTATTAGCTTTGGCCTCGCTGCCTCCGCCTATATGATTTGCCCGTGCCCTACCCATAACTACTACATCCCATCCTG
>JACIYF010000180.1 GCA_014360065.1 Clostridia bacterium
ACCTGGCAATGCGAGCTAGCGGGTTGGCTAGGCCAAGGCAAATCAGGGCAGCAAAGAGGTTAGCAAAGGCCAGAGTCCAGACAATCACTAAGGTCATGGGCAGGTTCTCTTTCAGCATTGATGGACCTGGTTCAAGGCCAAGAATTAGAAAAGCGCCCAGCAAGATAGCCATCCCAGAGCTACCCGGGATACCAAAAGCCAAGGTGGGGATGAGAGCACCACCTTCCTTGGAATTATTGGCCGATTCAGGAGCAATCACCCCTTCTACCCTTCCCTGGCCAAATTCTTCCGGGTTTTTGGATGATTGGACTGCATGCCCATAAGCAATAAAACCGGCTACTTCTCCTCCAATACCCGGGATGAATCCTAGAAAAGTCCCCAATACACTGCAGCGAAGCAATAACCACCAGTGGCGCAGGTTATCCAAAATCCCTTGCAGGATGCCGGCGGCAGTAGCGCGAGCTACGATCTCGGCCTGGACTATCCCTCTTCTCTCCTTAATAAGCGTCAGCATCTCACTGAAGGCAAACAGCCCTATAACCACGGGAATTAAATCGATACCATCAAAAAGGTAAGTGGTACCAAAGCTGAACCTATTGATCCCGGTGGAAGGATCGTTACCGATGAAGGAGATCAACAATCCTAGCAAGCCAGATATCAAAGACTTGCCGAAAGAACCCTCTCCCACAAAAGCGATCATGGCTATGCCGAACAGAGTCAAGGCAAAGAACTCAGGAGGGCTAAAAGCCATGACCAGCGGCCTAACAGCGGGCAGAGCTAGCAACAGGCATGCTGCTCCGATAATTCCTCCTACGCCAGACGCCACTGCCGCCGCACTTAAAGCCCGCCCTGCCTCTCCCTTTTTGGTCATGGGATAGCCATCCAGGCAGGTAGCAGCACTAAAGGAAGCACCCGGAGTATTGATTAGGATAGAGGTTACCGCTGACCCAGTAGCAGTTGCTGCATGAGCCCCCTCCAAAAAGGCAATTCCTGCCACCGGGTTCATGCTGAAAATGAAAGGGATTAGTATGGCTAAACAGAAATTGCCCCCCAGGCCGGGAATGATGCCGATAATCGTTCCCAGGCTCACCCCGATGAGCATGTGGGCCATGCTCTGGAATGTGAAGATCTGTTGTAAAGCTTGGACAGCAGCTCCTAGCAGGTCCATCAATAGAAAGCCTCCCTTATTTCCTATCGTCCGGGCCAAACCTGATGCCCTGCTCCGGATCGATGCGATACCAGGAGTAGGGAGAATAGTCCTCAGCCGCAATTTCCCTTTCTACTTCTTCCATGCTTACATGCACTTCAGCCTCAACCTTGCGATCTAACCCCAGCCAGTTGAGCAGGCGTTTGTTAGTAATGCCCATAAAATACGCCGGCTCGTCGCCATCATTGTGGTTGCTGTGCCAGCAAAACGGCGGCACATACAGGAAGTCTCCCGCTTCCCAGTCAAATCTACGGCCCTGAATCATGGTATGTCCTTTGCCCTTAATGATGTAGATCACGGCCTCATTGTGGTGCTTGTGAAGCCGAGTAGCCGAGCCCACAGGAATCTCCGAGATATGGATGTTCATAGTCCGCATAGGGAGGTCTACATCCCGGGCTTTGTGTTTCCGGTCCTGAGCATCGTAGTACATATCTTTTAACGGGTTCTTATGGACCAGCTTCTCAGGCGCTACTTTAATTGGTCGTACTATTTCCTCGTGCCAGTGAACCTTACCTTGGCGTCGCGGATTGAAAGCATCTTCCACAGTAAATAACCTCCCATGTCCTAGAGTCCTGCACCGTCCTTCCAACGGTCTAACTAAAGAATTCCATCACCAAGCCGTTATAAAGGCGAAGTTGAAGCCCGCCCTGGAAAGCGCCGTAGAGGGTCAGCGCCAGCACTACACCAAAGATGACGGATCCTAACCACCCTTGCTTAGCTTCAAAGCGGTAGAACAAGACGGTGAATAAAGCCGACCCAACCAGGATACCCAGGGCATAGACCGAAGCCAGAAGCACCAGTAGCCACGACAGGATACGAACATCGTTCTTGGTTGGTACGACCGCGGACTTGGTAACCGAGCCAGGTCCCTGGTTTGCTACCTTTTCCTCCTCGCTCTTACCTGCTCCAAGCTGTCCAATGAAATAGGCAATCAAAGCAATCACCGTAAAGATGGCCACAATTAGGGGCATGCGCCGGGCAATGGGGTTATAGCCTAGAGCTACAGCTACAAACGCCACCGCCAGGGCCATTAAACCAACCGCAAAAATGATCTCCCCCCGACGCCTCATGCTTGGGTCACCTCCCTACTGTGCGCCTCCCTGCGATTGCGCCAAACTTGCCAAGCAAAGAAGGCCAGAGTGGCTATGATGATCCCCAGGGAAATAGGCCTTAAGAAGAAAAGGGGACTGTAAAGGCGAACCGCCAGGTGTAAATACCTTTCCACTACCGTCCCCAAGACCAGGCCCACGATAAAGGGAGCCTTGGGGTAGTCAAACCGCTTGAACGCGTAGCCCAGGAAAGCAAATACTACCGCCACCACCACCCCACCAATGTTGTCACTGGAAACATTTGCACCAACCGTCCCCAGTCCTAGTACTATTGGAACCAGATAGCGAGTAGGAACGAACGTAAAGCGAGCCAAACCAGCGGCCATACCCAGACCGATAAGAGTGGCAAGAACATTAGCAAGCGCCAAGACCCAAGCCAGGGCAAAGGTGATATCTAAGTTCTTGGTCACCATCTCCGGCCCTGGGACTATTCCCATCATGATGAAAACGCTCAAAAAGATGGCCATGGCGGCGCTGCCTGGTATGCCAAAGGCCAAGGTGGGTATGAGGGCCCCGCCTTCCTTGGAATTGTTGGCACTCTCCGGCGCCAACACCCCCTCCGGCGCACCTTGGCCGAAATCATGGGTATCTTTAGAAACTCTTTTGGCCAGTCCGTAGGCCATCACGTTGGCCACGGTGCCGCCTAGCCCGGGAACGATGCCGAGGATAACCCCTAGGGCACTACATTGAAGCAGGGTTTTCCAGTAGCGAAAGGTATCTTTGATGCCTTGCCAGACCTGGACCAAAGAAGGCTTTACGTCCACAGTTTCGGCTATGCTGCTAGCCGTGCCTTTGCGCACCAGCTCGATCATTTCCGCAAAGGCAAAGAATCCCACTACTACTGCTATTAAGTCGATGCCGTCCCAAAGGTAGAGCCAGTGGAAGGTATACCGGGGAGTACTAGTCACCGGGTCTAGGCCCACCATGGCGGTCATTAAACCCAGACCGCCGGCTATCAGACCCTTGACCACCGATTTCTCTCCCAGCAAGGCGATAAAGGTAAGTCCGACAAAAGCCATGATGAAATATTCGGGAGCACTCAGGGCCATAACCAGGCTCCGCATTACCGGCAAAGCTGCCACCAGGACTGCAAACCCGATTAGACCCCCGATGGCTGAGGAGGTGGCCGAGATGCTTATGGCCCGAGCCGCTTGGCCTTTACGGGCCATCGGGTAGCCATCGAAGCAGGTGGCCACCGCTTGTCCGGTCCCTGGTGTATTGATCAAGATGGCACTGATGGAACCACCAAATTCAACCGCCACATGCGCCCCCAGCAATAACGCCAGGGCATTGATGGGATTTGTTTTGACTGCAAAGGGTATGAGAATAGCTAGAGTTATGGTTCCAGTAATGCCCGGTAAGGCTCCAAAAAATATGCCCACCAGCACCCCTCCTAGCATAAAGAGAAGCGCCGTTGGAGCCGTAACTAGCTTAATGC
>JACIYF010000181.1 GCA_014360065.1 Clostridia bacterium
GACATACCCTCTTTTTCACCCCGGCCGCACAACTTCAAGCCCCAGACTTACTCAAACCTTGTCTCCTACCCCATGACCACCTCCTCAACGAGACGATTTTCGCTCACTGCGTTCCATTATCATCATTGATTCGGAAGGACCTCGTAGTGGTAGCAGAGAAAACAAAAGCAGCCAGCCGTAACTGAAAGTTACAACTGGCTGCTTACCTACTGCCCCTTCCGGTCTTACGCCGGAATGCCGTAGATACCTCAGTTGTGCTGGAAACCCTCAGGCTCCCGTCAGCGTCATCCTAAAATATGCAATTTAGTCGCGTTAATATACCATGGGCTATTTTCTTGGTATTTTATTCGTCAAGATCTTGAAGAATCCTTCTACAAGCAGAAAATTTTTTTAGGGAGCTAAACCCTTAAACCCATGGGCTACAAACTGCACCCATTTTTCACGGGCGGCTAACGCTATATTTTGTGATATCAACCGGAGCCATCCTGACCCTTTTATATTTTTCCGAACGGGGCAGGGGAGCGGTAGCGTCAAAACCAACCTTGGCGGTAATGCCGTTATCGCTGACAGGGTTTAATTCGTGGCCAAAGGCCTTGGTCACCAGGACGATATCCTCGGCCGGATTGAAGCGGGTGGCCATGGCCCATTCCACATCTTCGGGGTTATAAATATCCACGTCCTCATCGACAACTGTCACCTGCTTCAGGGAAGGAAAGGCGGCCAGGGTGGCCAGGATGGCGTTTCGCTGGCTGCCTTCGTAGACTTTCTTCATCTGCACTACGGCGTGGTAAAACCCGCAGCCTCCGGGGGTCAGATAAACCGCCTTCACCCCGGGCACCTGGCGGGAAACCAGATTGTAGATGTTGGCCTCGCCCATGATCCCCACGGAATTGTGGACTTCCTTGCCGGGTATGAGGGTTTGAAACACCGGTGATTTCCGGTGGGAAATCGATTTCACCCGCACCAGCCACCGCCTGTCCCGTTCGCCGTAGTAGCCGGTTACTTCCCCGAAGGGCCCTTCCTTTTCCCTGACCCCGGGAAGGATTTCCCCCTCGATGATGAACTGGGCGTTGGCCACGCCTTCCACTTCCACGGTCCGGGAAGAAACCAGTTCCAGGGGGCGACCCAGGAGGGCGCTGGCGATCCCGAGCTCGTCCCTGTCAATGGGCGCCGCCGCAGACGGGACCACCGCGGCCAGGTAGACCGCCGGGTCCACGCCGTTGTTGATGGTGATGGGAAGCGGCTTTCCTTTGCGTTCCGCCCGCTCGTAGTAATCGCGCAGGTGCCGGCCGGCGTCCATGAGCATGGTCAGGCGGTCGGGACCGGTAACCATGAGCCTGTTTACGGAAGCGTTGCGGATGCCGGTGTCCGGGTCTTTGGCAATAACCACGCTGCAGGAAAAGTAGGGGCCTCCGTCTTCCAGCGCATGCACGGGTACGGGCAGCCTGGATAAGTCGGGATGCTCCATCACTACCTCGCTGGCCGGGGCTTTGTCAACCACCACCGGAGGAACCGGGTTTTCTTGCCAGGAAGCTACGGCTTCGGAGATCAAAAAGGGCAGCCTTTCGGCTTCGCAGCCGAAAATGCCGGCCAGCAGCTTTCGATTCCAGTACAGGCCCGCCAGCACCGGGCAGAACCCGCCTTCCACGCTCTCGAATAAAACCGCTTCCCGGCCTTCAAAATGCTTGGCGATCCCGGCTAGCTCATACTTGAGGGATACGGTGCTTTGAATTCTGACCAACCAACCTTGCTGCTCAAGAAAACGGATGCAGGCTCCAAGGTCAAATCCTTCGGTTTTTACCAGAGGAACCCGGCTCATCTCGACTCGCTCCTTTTAGGGACTGAAAGATTATCCTCATTAACCCACCGTATAGCCAACTGAAAAGCAACCCACGCAGAGCAGGAATGGCAACACGCATGTTGCCGGCTCACGGTCACTCGCAATCCTGTATAAATAGCGTAGGCCATCTTGAAAACCAATAGGTCTTCCTCTGAAATGCCCTTGTCAAGATATCCAATTCTAAGATGCAAATTTAATTCGGCACGAGCGGAGAGAAGTCCTGCTTTTTGGATGTGCCTGAAAGTCGGTGGCTTGATATGTGGAAAGACACCATACCGGTTGCGTGCTACTGCGAAGGGTTACCTCTACCAGAAGCTTTTGTCAATACTCCAAACCCACTCTTGAGCTTCCAGAAAATTATGCGAGGTCTTTTCGACCCTTGCTAAGCATGAAAGCGGTTTCCTTCGGCCTTGCCGGGGTTATTGAAGTACAATGATGAGGATCTAATTTTCACTTGGGCTTCCCAGGAAATCTCGGAGAACAACCACCTGTAACCCGTCAACCTCCGGGGGCAGGCCGGCATCGTTGGTGAGAAACACGCCAGCTCCCTTTTCCAGAGCGGTGGCGATCTGCAGGGCATCGGGGGTGCGTATCCGGTGCCGGGCGCGGACCTCAGCGCAGCGGAGCGCCGTCTGCAGGGTGAAAGGGGTAATCTCCAGGTTCGGGTACGAAGAAAGAAGCAGTGTATACTCCTCGCAGACATCCTCAAGCCCCAGGGATTTCGGCCTTACCAGTATTTCGGCAACCGTCAGCACTGAGGTAACGGCGCGGAAGCGTCCTTGTTCCAGCGGAAGAAATACGTCTTCTTTCAGCTCCTCAGCCCACAGCCCGCCTTCCAGGTAGTAGATAAAGCAGTTGGTGTCGATGGCAACCACCTCGTGGCCGGCAAGCACCTGGTTCAGCCTTCCCACGAATCTCTTTCCTTTCGTACGTAGGCATCGGGATCCACGCCCTGCCAGATGCTCTTGTGCAGGCCCATGAGGCGGTGCGCATAGCTTTTCGGCTTGGGCACTATGGTGATGGCGTTCCCGCTCTTGGCTACCAGCACCTCATCTCCTTCGGAGAGGCCGGCGGCCTTCCTGATTTTGGCCGGTATTACCATCTGGCACCGGGAGCCGAGCCTGGTGGTCTCTATTATTATGTCGGACATATTTTATGACCCTCCAACATTAAAAGATCTCCTCATACATCTTATCACTTTTCGCCATCAGCGACAAGCCGATATTTAGATGCTTTGCGCTTCACCACGTCCGGCCCGAGCTTCCTCGCTATCTCCCGGGGGTGGCCGGCCCCACCCCCCTGATGAAGCCGGAAAGGAAGGATGCGACCTCCTCCTCGGTCGCAGGCATGTGCTTCTCCCAGGTCTAGCCTCGATCTGGAGCCCGTACGCCTGTGTTCCACTCAGCGTCCCAAGACCGAAACCTCGTCGCCCTCCATGACGCCGACAAAGCGCCGGTGACCGTGACCGGCTCTCGTTCCTGCCCTCGGGCATGATGGAAAGGGCGCTCCAGCCGTCAGAGGGCAAGTGGAATACTACCTTCCTCACCAAGCCTCAGACGAACACAGGGGAGAGGAAACCCGTGGCGGCAGACTGCAAGATTTACCACCTCCTAAGAACAGAAAAACCCGTGCACTGCACGGCCAGACTGAACGAAACTATTCTGTTATCAAGCCAAAAAGCGAAGAATGGTAGTCAAATGCGGTCAACAGGGACGCCAATTGAATGTCCCCCACCTAACACCAAGGAAACTGTCGGCTTGGACATGCTAGCTATCATTTCCGCTATGGCAAGCCCAGCTTCGACGTCCCCTCCTACTGTGTTGAGTACTATGAGAACGCCTTCGATTTTAGGATTCTGTTCA
>JACIYF010000182.1 GCA_014360065.1 Clostridia bacterium
TCCGGAAAAGATTTCCAACTTGAACAAGTTTTTAGGACCCCTGGGCTACCACATTCGCGGTGATCGGGAGGGTGTTAAGCCTTGGCACCTACAACAGGTAGCTCAGGCGGTAGCGGGCAAGCCTGAGGCGCGGGCGGTCAACATGGCCATGCTGCGTTCCCTTAAGCATGCCCGCTACGCACCTCAGAGCCTGGGCCATTTTGGGCTGGCTAAGCAATATTACTGCCACTTCACTTCCCCTATCCGGCGTTATCCCGACCTGGTAGTGCATCGGGTCCTCAGGGAAGTGATGGAGAAGGGTGCCCTCTCGCCTCGGCGCTACCGGCGCTGGCAGGAAATGATTCATGCATACGCCCAGCGCTCCTCGGAGCGGGAACGGGCGGCGGAAGAGGCGGAGCGAGACTCGGTGGATATGAAAAAGGTGGAGTACATGGAGCGGCACGTAGGCGGGGTGTTCTCTGGATTTATAAGTGGGGTTACCGCTTATGGTTTTTATGTGGAGCTAGAAAATACGGTAGAAGGGTTGGTGCACATCTCCACCTTAACTGACGATTACTACCGTTTCGATGAGGAGCACCTCAGCCTGGTGGGCCAGCATACCGGGAGAACGTTTCGCTTGGGGGATCCGGTGCAGGTACGGGTGCTACGGGCGGATCGCGCTACCCGGCAAATTGATATGGAGCTAGCCCAGCCGGGCATAAAAGCTATCCACGCGGGCAAGCTAGATTCGAGTTTAATAGCTCCAGGAGGTGGGTAATGTGCCCATTCTTGAGATCAGCGTTTTACCGGTAGGTACTCCAACCTCCAGCATCTCCTCTTACATCGCCGATGCTTGTAAGATTCTTGAGCAACGGGGGCTGGAATATCAGGTAACCCCAACCTGTACGGTGGTAGAAGGGGAGCTGGACCAGCTGTTGGACGTGGCTAGGGAAATGCACCAGGCTCCGTTTGCCAATGGGGTGAACAGGGTGGTCACCTCCATGACCATTGATCACCGTCAAGATCGGCCTATGGATCTTAAGAAGCAGGTTCAGTCGGTTACCCAGGAATTGAAAATGTAAGCCCCAAAAATGGGCTGGTAATTGCCGGATCGGCGCCGGTCTGATATACTTCAGGGCAGATGCAACCCAGACGGCAGGGTGGTATGCCCATGACCAGCGCTGATAGCAAAGCGCCTATAAAGGTAGTAACTGAAAACCGGAAGGCTCGCCATGACTACTTTATCGAAGAGACCTATGAGGCGGGTATTGCCCTGACCGGCACTGAGGTCAAGTCCCTTCGAGTCGGCAAAGCTAATCTCCAGGATAGCTATGCCCAGGTTGAAAACGGCGAGCTTTTCCTATACAATATGCACATTAGCCCGTACGAAAAGGGCAACCGTTTCAACCATGAGCCCAAGCGTCCTCGGCGATTGCTCCTTCACAAGCGGGAAATCATGCGGCTTTGGGGCAAAAGCCGGGAAAAGGGTTTGACTTTAATCCCACTTAGAGTATACTTTAATAGGCGAGGATTGGCCAAAGTGGAGCTGGCGCTGGCCCGAGGGAAGCGGCTTTATGATAAGCGCCAGGATTTGGCGGCCAAGAGCGCTCAGCGCGAGATTGAACGGACCCTTAAGGAGCGCAGCCAATACTAGATTTAAAAACATGGGGGCGTACTGGTTTCGACGGGGGAAGCATTGGCAGAGGTAGCCAGGCGAGATCCCACTAGCTCGTTAAACAGTGGACCTTATTAAGTGCCAACGAAGAATACGCTCTAGCTGCTTAATTAGCAGTTACCTCCTTCCGCCCTGGCCCGCGAGGGTGGACAGGGGGTCACACTAGCGGGCTACCTGGAAGTTAGGTCGGCGAGCTTTCCGGGGAAAACCTAGCCGGCTAGCCAAAGCAAGATCCTGTCCCTGGGAGCTGCGGCGGCGAAAGCTAAAACAGGGACTATCCTGGTAGAAGCTTCTGTGGGTGTTCTCTCGGACAGCGGTTCGACTCCGCTCGCCTCCACCCTGTTTTGGCTTACCTTTTTATGATCATGTGACGGCGTCTTCTGGTGTTGTTCCCGTAGATAGACCCCCAAAGTAGTGTTCCTGTCAAAGGCCCTGGTCAACTATCTCGGTGATGGCGCTGATGGTTTTATCCGTATAGCCCCAGTGAGCTACCAAGCCGTGGGTTTCAACTTGGATGTCGGTGCGGAAATCAAACGGCCCTTGGCCAGTAAAGGGATTGGGGTACTCCACCAGCACTGCCTTAGCGTACTGGGAAGCCCACCCGCTAAAGAATCCCCCATAGATGCTGGCATCTGGATCCTTATACTCGAGGCCTAAGTTGCGGCAAAAAATCTCGGCGATGGCTTTGTCGCCGGCAGCCGAGCATAGCCAGCCGTGAAAGTCGATGATTATCCCTGGTTTTTCTTTGAAAACCAAGTCGCGCAGGGCCCGAGCCTCAGGCGAACTGAAGGGCCGAGCTCCGGTTTTGTTCCGGGGGTTGGTCCGTACCTGAAAGCGATAGTCAAAATCCATATTAATGTCGATTCCTGCTGATATCTGGCAGCGGCCGGGGCCATTGCATGTCCACCCTTCGTAGAGGCCATCGGGATTAGCGCAAGGCACTACAATCAGCTGGTAATTGCCGAGCACCTGAGGGTTGTCCCGAAAATAATCGATGACGCCATGGGCGATGTTGACCAGTTCTTCCCCATCCCGATACCAGGCATCCTCAAATCCGTGGATGGCAAAAACGCACAGGATTTTGCGCTGGTCGGGAACCGAGTGGGCGCTGATTCTGTAGGCTACCAGGGGGCGGTTCATGCCGCTTCGGCCGTACTCGAAACTTGAGTACTGCCCGTCGGATCCATGAGGTCTATTGCCGCTTTCGGTGGACTCAACTGCGACTTGGTTGGTATCAAAGACCACCATAGCCAGGAAGATTGCGGTGACTATGGAGGCAAAGATAGCTATCTTTTTCATGACCTTCCCCCTGTGGTGGTTTATGCCTGCTCGTGTCTAATTTATCTAAAGCTTGGTGGCCTTGGCAAGGAAAATTTGCCGCCTATGGGAAGGATTCTGCCCTGAGGGAGCCTGCGGGATCCCCAGCACCTGCCGGTGGCGCTGGCGCCATTCCCAGTGTAGTGGTATTTATTAGTCCATTGGCTTCCAGCTGCATCGCTGCTCAAGGAGCCAATCTCGGCACAAGAAACCACCAAGCCAAGTGGCAGTCCTGGCTTGGGCTCTTGACAGCGGGCGTGGCCATAGCCATAATCTCCGGATAGGGAGTTTACTGGGCTCAAGCCCCAAGCCCTGCGTCTGGTGTGGGCCTCCCACTTGCTGATCACCGTAGTGGGCTTCGTGTCAGTGGGGTACCCGATAGCGCAAGAGCAGGAAAAGCAGGAGAGGTTCAAGGCCCTCAAGGGCGAGGCACGGGTTGAGTTTCTTACGGGATTGACCAACCGGCGAACTTGGAAGAGCGGCTGCAGGAAGAGGTAGCCGGAGCCCGAGCCCCTAATTACGCTGGAGGCTTATCCTCGTGCAAGTTCGTGAGATTCTGGACCAAATTCAGTCTCATCCCAACTACCGGGGCCAGATAAAGCACATAAAAGTCATTCCTGCCCAAGAGCCCAAGTGGGGCCAGCTGGACCCTGAGGTCCAGCTGGCCCCTTCCTTGGTTGCCTAT